>JAFPBM010000064.1 GCA_017424125.1 Clostridia bacterium
CTTAAAAGATTGTGAAAAATGAAACAAATCGAGGGCAAAATCACTTGACAATAATAGGGTATGAATTTATACTTCATATGTAATGGTATGCATATGTATTGCACACAAAAGAAAGGACGATAGCATGCTTTATATTTTAGATACAGCAGACAGAAAAGCAATCAAACATTGTAACGAGTTTTATCCCCTTTGGGGCGTTACCACAAACCCCTCGATTATCGCAAAAGAGAAAGAGGATTTTTGGACGCTTTTAGAGGATATCCGCGAAATCATAGGCCCCGATAAAGCCTTGTTTGTTCAGACGGTTCAAAAGACCTCGGACAAAATCGTGGCAGAGGCAAAACTTCTTCGTGACCGACTCGGCAACAATTTTTATGTTAAAATCCCGATTAGTGAAGAGGGACTTAAGGCAACAATGCTGCTTAAAAAACTTGGCATAGGCGTTTTGGTTACCGCAATCTTCACTCCCGCACAGGCGCTTGTTGCCGCAAAGGCGGGTGCGGATTTTGTAGCACCGTACGTTAACCGCCTTGATAATATTTTGGGCGACGGTATAAACGTTGTTGCAGAAATCGTAAAACAGTTCGAAAATTTTTCGCTGGATACCAAGGTTCTTGCCGCAAGTTTCAAAAGTGCTGAACAAATACATAAATGCGCCGTTGCAGGTTGCCACGCCGCAACCGTATCGGCAGATGTTATGAAGATGATAATCGGTCACCCGATGACCGACGCATCGGTTGCAGGTTTTGAAAAAGATTGGAAAGCCGTATACGGTGACAAGACCATTCTTGA
Source organism: Clostridia bacterium (assembly GCA_017424125.1). GTDB lineage: Bacteria > Bacillota > Clostridia > Oscillospirales > Acutalibacteraceae > SIG589. The sequence goes on from JAFPBM010000064.1 coordinate 793, forward strand.
TTTTTAAGGTGAAAATATGAAAAAAGAGACTTTAGAGATGGCAAAAGCCGCTTATAAAATTGAGAGTGAGTGCATAGCCGAAATGCTTGAATTTTTTGATGATTCGGCATTTGAAAAGGCGGTAACTCTTCTCAAAAACGCCGAGCGTATCGGCGCCACGGGTTGTGGACACAGCGGTATTATTTGTCAGCATTTTGCACACCTTATGTGCTGTATCGAGCAACCCGCAAAGTTCATTTCGCCCGCTGAAGCAATTCACGGCGGAATGGGCTTCTTGCAGAAAGGCGACGTCTGCCTTTTTGCATCACGCGGCGGCAAAACAAAGGAACTTTTGCCAATGCTTGATATTTGCAAAGCCAAGGGCGTAAACATAATTGCCGTTACGGAAAACGAGGAATCGGTTATGGCAAAGGCGGCAGACGTTGTGCTTAAGCAACACGTCAACCGCGAAACTGATAAATACAATTCACAGGGCACAACGTCTTCAACCGCCCTTTGTATGATTTTCCACGCTTTACAGACGGCGCTTATAGAGGAAACAGACTATAAAAACGAGCAATTCGCACTTATTCACCCGGGCGGTGCAGTAGGTGAAAGAATAAACAAATAAATATTTGGAGGAGACGAAAATGGAATTCAAAGTTTTTCAAAAGGAAGTAGAACTTCAGTCAAGAGGATGGATACCCACCTTCCACGACATCTCGAAAGAGGTTAACGAAATCGTAGAAGCATCGGGCATCAAAAACGGTACTGTCAGCATTGTTTCTCACCACACAACCTGTTCTGTAATGGTACAGGAGTGCTCACACGATATCGATTCTTTCGACC
>JAFPBM010000065.1 GCA_017424125.1 Clostridia bacterium
AACGGATTGCCTTTCATCATCAAAGCACCGAGTACTGTAAGCACCAACAAAACGGGTGACAGCACTATAAGCGCACATAGCGACAGGCAAAAATCTAACGGTCTTTTTATGTATTTAGCGTACATACGGTTCTCCTAAAAACAGGATTTTATAATCTCAATAACCGCGTTTTGCTCTTCTGCGGTCATTTTTATATCGCTTGGCAGACAAAGTCCGCGATTAAAGATGTCCTCGCCAACCGATTTGTCGCCAACGCTTATAAAATCGTTATCCTTAAACACGGGTTGCATATGCATCGGTTTCCAGATGGGACGAGCCTCTACGTTGGCTTCTTCCAAACGTTTTATAACGTCCATTGGTGATACGTCCACACCCTCGTCAATCAGCATACAGGAAAGCCAGAAGTTCGGGGTGGATTCCGCGGCAAACGGATTCATTGTTACGGGCAGGTCTTTTAAGCCGTCTTTATATCTCTTATAGATTTTTTCTTTTGCGGCCCTATGCTCGTCAAGGTGCAGCAGTTGTCCGCGGCCGATTCCCGCAACGACGTTTGACATTCGGTAGTTATAGCCGATTTCTTCGTGTTGATAATGCGGAGCCTGTTCACGCGCCTGTGTTGCCCAGAAGAGCGCCTTATCACGCGCAGCCTTTTCCTCGGTTATCAACATTCCGCCGCCAGAAGACGTAATAATTTTATTGCCGTTGAAACTAACGATATTATATTTTCCAAAAGTGCCGCACTGGCGACCTTTGTATGTAGCCGAAAGCGCTTCTGCCGCGTCTTCAACAACGATTGCGCCGTGCTTTTCGCAGACCGCCAAAATCTCATCCATCTTTGCAGGTGAACCGTAAAGATGCGCAAGTGCTACGACTTTTGTATCGGGATATTTCTGAAATGCTTTTTCAAGTGCCACAGGGTCCATATTCCAGGTTTCATACTCCGAATCGATAAACACCTGTTTTGCACCCTCGTAGGAAACGGGGTTAACCGTTGCGGCAAAGGTGGTATCCGAACAGAAAACCGTATCGCCTTGTTTTACACCCGCAAGTTTTATAGCGAGGTGGATTGCAGCCGTGCCCGAGCAAAGCGCAAGGCAATGTTGCTCTTTATCACCTGCGAGATACTCTGACATTTCTTTTTCAAAACCGTCACAATTGAAGCCAAGCGGTGCTATCCAGTTTTTATCAAACGCCTCCTGCACGAACTGCATCTCTTCGCCGTGCATTGTGGGGGTGGAAAGTGGAATACGTTTTGTAAACCTCATCATTACACATCCTATTTGGAGCAATATTATATAATAATATACATATTAGTACACATATATGGTTATTGTACTACTAAAGCGTATTTCTGTCAACGGAGATTTGTGTAAAAGTGCAAAAACACCCACCGTATGAGCGGTGGGTGTTTGGTATTTTTATAAAATTAGAAACCTTGGCAGTTTTCAATCTCTACTTCGCCATCTGTGTGACGATTAATTACAGGGTTTTTGAAGCCCTTTACCGTAACGTTTTTGAACGAAAGTTTTGCAAAATTACGCGCCTCCGCAAAAGAAATATCTTCATATCCTTCACGTGCAGTAATCTCTACGTTTTCGAGTTCAAACGTGAGCGGTTCTTTTTCGTCGCCGTGAATCTGAATTGGCTCATTTACGTCGGTTATTTTGCAATTTTCAAACTTAATTTGCGAAAGCGAACGGTTACAACACCATACGTGTTCGCCGTCAAACTGAAGCATAAAGGGACTATCACAACCCGCAAATTCGCAGTTTCTGATTAAAATATTGCCCGGCGCTTTACGGATTACGGCGCGGAAATCGCAGTAATAAAGGAACGGCGTATGGGTGTTGCGGCGGCAGTTTTCGTCGCAAAGTTCACCCAACTTTTTCTTTTCCTCCGAAAGTCCCCATTTGTGTGAATATCTTCCCGGTGCTTCGGCTTTACAGTTTTCAATCAAAATACCGTTGCCACCGAAACGGAAAACACTGCAAGAGGTGTTAAGATCGCACCCTTTTATAACGACGTCGTGGTTATCGAAACCTGCTACACAGTCATCACTTGAATAGATTGTGCAGTCCTCAATAAGCACGTTATCACAGGTACGAAGGTCTATGCCGTCGTGACCGCCGAGGATTGTGAGATTTTTAAACTCGATATCCTGCGAACGAAAAACAGCGTGGCACCAGTTGCCGCTCTCGTTAAAGGTGTAGCCCTCAAATTTCAAGTTTTTACAGTACCAAGCGCTGATACCGTGCGGTCCGCGGTATCCCTCTTCACCTATTGGGTCATAGGGGTTGCGGCCGTCGATGTACGAGCCTTTTTCGCCGATGATTGCTACGTTTTCGGCATCGATAATGCGGATTAGGGCATTGCACCAATGGCTGTACGGATTAACTGAACCCTTGGTTCCCCATTCGTCATATTTATGTATGTCAATCGGCTCAATTTCGTCATCGAGATAATTTTCATAATCGTCAGGATTGCGGCTGCCGCGAAGTTGTGCGCCCGCCTCTAAATAAAGCGTTACGTTAGAGCGAAGACGAAGACAACCTGTGTAAAAAACGCCCGTTGGAACAACAACTTTACCGCCACCTGCGAGAAACGCCGCGTCGATTGCCGACTGTATTTCTTTCGTTTGCAATTGGTCACACATACGTGCGCCAAAGTCCTTAATATTATAAATTTTTTCCATACAGAGCACCTCTTTCTAAAGAGATTATATCTGCTCAAAATTTTTTGTCAAGCGTTTTTAAACGAATTCACCGAAAAAATCAAAAACGCTTAAAAAAAGCATAAACGCGCTTAAAATACACCTGTTACAAAAATTTCTACGCCGATAAAAATCAGTATAAGTCCGCCGAAAACACCCGCTTTACCCGCAAGTGCGGTACCCGCGCGTTTTCCGATTTCTATACCCGCAAAACAGATTAAAAACGTAACAACACCTATGAGTAAACAAGAAATTATTGCCTCTGCCACATTATATTCCGCAACGGTAAAACCGACCGACAAAGCGTCTATCGACGTTGCAACGCCTTGTATCAATAGCGCCGTTATTCCGACTTTACTGCTTTGTTCTTCGTCCTTGTTTTTTATACCGTCATAGAGCATTTTGCCGCCGATATATAAAAGTAAAACGAGTGCTATGTAGGGTATAAATTTTTGGAATGCGCCAAAAATTACCGCAATTGAACAAACACAGAAATATCCCATAAGCGGCATCAAAAACTGAAACAGCGCAAACGTTGCCGCCACGAGTGTCATCTTGCGTTTTTTCATAAACGGTTCGTGAAGGCCGTTGGCAAGTGACACCGAAAACGCGTCCATTGCAAGTCCCACGCCGAGCAATATGCTATTGAAGAAAAACATAAAATTCATAGGCAACTTCCTTTTTATAGAGTTGCGAAAAGTTTTCGCTATATTATTTCGCTCGTATGGAACATTGTGGTTTTAACATTCCAAGCATCGTCTTCATAAATTTCAAAAAGTCTGCCCCCGCGGGTTTTATCGTTGCCATACGTTGTGCAAGGGTTGTAACCGACA
>JAFPBM010000066.1 GCA_017424125.1 Clostridia bacterium
CGCTTTTGCTCTCTAACCACCCGTGGTTTAACGTTACCGCACTTGCCGCAAGTCCACGCTCTGCCGGTCTCACTTATGAAGAGGCTGTTAAAAACCGTTGGGCAATGACCGACCCGATTCCCGAAAACTTAAAGGATATGGTTATTTTTGACGCGGTTGGCGATATTGAAAAAATCACTGCCGCTGTTGACTTTGTTTTCTGTGCGGTTGATATGAAAAAGGACGAAATACGTGCTTTGGAAGAAAACTATGCTAAACACGAATGTCCCGTTATTTCTAATAACAGTGCACACAGAGGTACTCCCGACGTTCCGATGGTTATACCGGAAATCAATGCAGAACATATAAATATAATAGACGCACAGCGCAAACGTCTTGGCACAAAACGCGGTTTCGTTGCCGTTAAATCAAACTGCTCTTTACAGAGTTACGTTCCTGCAATCTTCCCTCTTACCGAAATGGGCGTTGATAAGGTTCTCGTTTGCACGTATCAAGCAATTTCGGGCGCAGGTAAGACTTTCGAAAGATGGCCTGAGATGATTGATAACGTTATTCCCTTTATTTCGGGTGAAGAAGAAAAATCCGAGCAAGAACCGCTTAAAATTTGGGGTAAAATTGAAGGCGACGTAATCGTTAATGCTGATAGCCCCAAATTCACAGCACAGTGCTTGCGCGTTCCTGTATCTGACGGTCATATGGCTGCCGTATTTATGTCCTTTAAAAAGGCAGTTCCCACCAAGGAAGAAATTTTGAACGCTTGGAAAAACTTTAGCGGAAGAGCACAGGAACTTGAACTCCCCAGTGCTCCCAAGCAGTTCCTTAATTACTTTGAAGAAGACAATATGCCGCAGACAAAACTCAACCGCAACCTTGAAAACGGTATGGCTATATCTATCGGTCGTCTTCGCGAAGACAGTCAGTATGACTATAAATTCGTATGTCTTTCACACAATACTCTTCGCGGTGCTGCGGGCGGCGCCGTACTTTTGGCAGAACTTCTTTGTGCTGAAGGATACATTGAACCCTCTGTGCGTTAATTTTTAAATTACGGAGTGATTCTTTTGAAAAAACTGATTTTCACTGGTGCCGCAACGGCAATTGTCACACCGATGAATAATGATTTCTCGGTAAACTATTCTAAATTAAAGGAATTGACTGAAAATCAGATAAAAGGCTCTATTGACGCCTTAGTCGTTTGTGGTACTACGGGTGAATCTTCTACCCTTACCGCAGAAGAACATTTTAACGTTATTAAAACTGTTGTCAACACCGTAAAAGGCAGAGTGCCGGTTATTGCGGGTGCGGGCAGCAACAATACGGCACACAGTATAGAACTTTGCAAAAGCGCCGAAAAAGCGGGTGCAGACGCACTTTTACTTGTAACGCCATATTACAATAAAACATCGCAAGACGGGCTTGTAGCGCATTATACACATATTGCAGACAACGTCAGTTTACCGATTATTATCTATAACGTGCCTTCACGCACGGGTGTTAACGTAAAACCTGCGACCTACAAAGCGCTTTCAAAACACAAAAACATTGTTGCTGTTAAAGAGGCTAATCCCGACGTTGCACAACTTTGCGAAAGCATTGCACTTTGTGGAGAAGACCTTACCTTTTACTCCGGTAACGACGATACAATCGTTCCATTTATGTCAATAGGTTGCAAAGGCGTAATATCCGTTTTATCCAACGTTTTGCCTTATGAAACACATAAAATGTGTGCCGATTATATAAGCGGAGACACACATTCGGCGGCTAAAGCACAGATAAAATATATAGGTCTTATAAGAGCGCTGTTTTGCGACGTTAATCCCGTTCCCGTAAAAGAGGCTATGAATATTTTGGGTGTGGATGTTGGACCTGTAAGACTTCCCCTGTGCTCCACAAACGAAAAAAACATAGAGTTAATTAAAAAAGAACTAGAGAAAATATAAATTTTCAGGATGTGAAAAATATGCTTAATGTATTACTTAGCGGTTGCTTTGGAAAGGTTAGTTCCGCCGTTGCAAAAATTATTAAAGATAAGGATAATATGCAGGTTGTGGCGGGTGTTGATATCTGCCGCGATATGACTGCCGACTTCCCCACCTTTACAAATTTTGATAGCGTGACGATTATTCCGGACGTGGTTATTGATTTTTCCAACCCGTCTAACCTTGATGATTTACTTGCATTTTGCCAAAAAAATAACATTCCCGCCGTTATTGCCACAACGGGATATAATGATGAGCAAATCAAGAAAATTCACTCTGCCGCAAAAAATATACCGATATTTTTCACATTCAATATGTCGCTCGGTGTTAACGTGCTTGTCGGTCTTGCAAAAAACGCCGCTAAAGTGCTTGGTGAGGGTTTTGATATTGAAATTATTGAAAAACACCATAACCAAAAAATTGACGCCCCAAGCGGAACCGCAATTATGATTGCCGAAGCGTTAAACAACTCCATCGAAGAAGATATGCAATACGTCTATGACCGCCATTCCTACAGAGAAAAACGCAAGAACAATGAAATTGGCATACACTCTGTTCGCGGCGGAACAATCGTTGGTGAGCACGAAGTAATTTTTGCGGGTAATGACGAAATAATTTCCCTTTCACACACTGCGCTTTCAAAAAGCCTTTTTGCAACTGGTGCCGTCAAAGCGGCAGAGTACATTGCAACTTGCGAAAGCGGCATGTATGATATGAGTTCGATGCTTAATCTGTAAAACAAAAAGCGAAGGATTTATCCTTCGCTTTTAATCTTTATCAAGTACTTTTCGGTTTTCGGGTTTTGGCAGTCCCTGCGCTATTTTGGGGAAATCATTATCACTATCGCCTGTTGGCTGTATTTCGTACGTGCCGTATTTATTTATAAGTTCGAATGACGTTTCGGGTTGACTGACGATGGCATCCGCTGAAAGGGTTTTCTTTTCTCTCTTTTTGTTATTCACAATTATCTCCTCCGAAATTATTGTTACCGAAAACAAACATAAAATACAAAAAGGATTGGCGTTGCCAATCCTTTTTTCGTTAGATAGTTGCTTTATGATAAACTTTTTTACCTTTTTTGATAATAACCGTATCAGAAAGCATATCACGGGATATACGCAAATTCGGGTCGGTTACTTTTTCATCGTTGAGAGAAACGCCGCCTTGTTGTACAAGTCTTCTGCCCTCGCCTTTCGATGCGACAAGACCGCAAAGCACCATTAAATCAAGCACACCGATTGTGCCGTCGGTAAGTGCAGAATCTTCAACCGTTGTTGTGGGCATATTTTCTGTGTTTCCGCCACCGCCGAAAAGGGCGCGTGAAGCATCCTGCGCTTTATTAGCCTCTTCTTCACCGTGAACAAGTTTTGTAAGTTCAAACGCCAAAATTTCTTTTGCTACGTTAAGTTGGCTGCCTTCCCATTTATCCATCTCGTCAATCTTTTCAAGCGGTATAAATGTTAACATACGAATACATTTAAGAACGTCGTTATCGCTAACGTTACGCCAATACTGATAGAATTCATAGGGCGACGTTTTATTTGCATCAAGCCATACGGCGTTGCCGGCGGTTTTGCCCATCTTTTTACCTTCCGAGTCGGTAAGAAGAGTGATTGTCATAGCGTGTGCATCTTTGCCGAGTTTTCTTCTAATAAGTTCGGTACCGCCAAGCATATTAGACCACTGGTCGTCACCGCCAAACTGCATATTGCAACCATACTCTTTAAAGAGATGATAGAAGTCATAACTCTGCATTATCATATAGTTAAACTCAAGAAAACTGAGTCCTTTTTCCATACGTTGCTTATAACATTCAGCGCGCAACATATTGTTTACAGAGAAGCAAGCGCCAACCTCACGCAAAAGGTCAACATAGTTGAGGTTTAAGAGCCAATCGGCGTTGTTAATCATTTTTGCCTTTCCCTCGCCAAACTCAATAAAACGCTCCATTTGGCGTTTGAAACATTCGGCGTTGTGGTCAATATCCTCTTTTGTAAGCATTTTACGCATATCGCTTCTGCCCGACGGGTCACCAATCATTGTGGTACCGCCACCTATAAGTGCAATCGGTTTATTGCCTGCCATCTGAAGACGTTTCATAAGCGTAAGTGCCATAAAGTGACCTGCCGTCAAACTGTCGGCAGTACAGTCAAAACCGATATAAAAAACGGCTTTACCGCTGTTAATCATCTCACGGATATGGTCCTCATCAGTTACCTGTGCGATAAGACCGCGTGCAACGAGTTCTTCATAAATTTGCATTTTTAAATACGTCCTTCCGTTTATATATAAATCAATTTTTTAACATTTCTTCGGCACTCTTCAAATTTTGTTCTGTTATAGTGCCACCGATAATACGCGCTATCTCACGTTTTCTACCCTCAAAATCAAGCAAAGAAATATCGGTATACGTGCGGTTGTTCTCTGCGCGTTTTTCTATGTAAAAATGCGAGTCTGCTTTTGCAGCAATCTGCGCCAAATGTGTAACGCACAAAACCTGTTTTCCATCTGAAACCACACGAAGTTGGTTGCCGACTTTTTGTGCGGCGCGGCCGCTAATACCTGTATCAATCTCGTCGAAAATCAAGGTTCCGATTTCGTCTTTACCAGATAAAACGCTTTTGATTGAAAGCATAATTCTTGAAAGTTCGCCGCCTGACGCGATTTTTGAAAGCGGTTTTGGCGGTTCGCCTACATTGGCCGAAATCAAAAACTCGATATTATCGCAACCAGTTTTGGTGTATTTACCTTTTTCAAAATTTACAACAAACTTTACATACGGCATATCAAGTTCTGATAAAACTTCGCAAACGTTGCGTTCAAAGGTTTTTGCCGCTTTTTTTCGCGATGCTGTTAGCGTGTCACCATATTTTACAAGATTTTCACTGCAAATGTCAAGTTTAGATTCAAGTTCTATAATTTTTTCTGAAGATAGTTCTATTTCCTCAAGTTCACGCTTAGCGTTTTCAAGATACAAAAGCGTCGACTGCTCACTACCGCCGTATTTTCTATATAGGTCGTGCAAAAATGAAAGCCTTTTTTCGTCCTTTTCAATTTGTAAGGAATCAAAGTCCATTTCGTTCATAAAATCTTTGATTTGCGATGAAATATCCATAACTTCAATTCCCGCCGCAGACAGACGGTTGCAAAGCGAATCTAATTTTTCAACACCTGTGTTTTCGAGTTGTTTACCCGCTTTGCTGATTGTGGAAGCCAAATTTTCTTCTCCGCCGCAAAGCGCGGAGAAGGCGGCGTTTACTTTGCGCATAAG
>JAFPBM010000067.1 GCA_017424125.1 Clostridia bacterium
AAAGCGAACAAAAATTTAAAAATGCGCTTCATTTTGCAAACAAGGTGGCGTCAAATAAAATTGACGCCTTTTTGTTTACGGGCGACTTTACCGATGCGATGAACTCGAAGGCTAACGTTGGCGGTGCGGGGCTTTCGCCCGAAGAGTTTGAGCGCAAAAAGGCCGAACAAAACAAAATTGAATTTGAGATTTTGCGCCGTTGCTTTTCGGAAGCGATTGACAAGGATGCCGAAATTATATATTGCCTTGGCAATCACGACAGCAACAGCTGCAATAACACCGAGCGCTTTATTACCGAATTTGCATCACGTGACGAGATTGGCGACAATAAAAACTTTGAGCGTATGTATCGCACCGACACCGATTTAGAGTCGCTTCACAAGGGTATGCGCCACTGCGTATTGGGGGGCTATCACTTTTTGTGCGTTGATATGCACAGCGACAGCGATATGACAATTTCCTTTTTAAAGAAAAATCTTGACGAAATTGTTGCTGCCGAGCCCGACAAATACGTATTTATTCTGCACCACTGCAAAACCCCCGATATGAACTATGCTTCAAATATGTGGGGCACAAATTACGAATTGCACGAATTATTAAAAAATTATCCGCAGGCAATACTCTTTGCAGGGCATAAGCATTGCCCACTGCACAACGAGCGCGGCATAATGCAACGCGAGTACACAAGCGTTGAGGCTTCGTGTGTAAGCTACATAAAGGTGGACTGCGTAAAGCAACCCGAAAACGTGACTCACGCAATGGGTTACACCTGCTCGCAAGGGCTACTTGTAGAGCTTGACAAATCGGGTAATATGCGAATAACCCGCCTTGACTATGCAAAGCAGGTTACAATTAAAAAACCTTGGGTGCTTGGTCACCCGAAAAGCGACAACTCGCACCTGCTCGACTATACCGACGAGCGCCGCACAATGTTTGCGCCGCCACAGTTCGACAAAAATTTCGGGCTTCAGGTTTCCCCCACCGAAAGCGGCACCTTCATCGCCTTTTCGCAGGCTCGCCACGACGATATGCCCTACCGTTACGAAGTAAAAATTACCGACTATAACGGAAATGACGAATTCTTTTATTTGTCGTCGCTGTTTTGTTATTATCCGTCACTTGACGATATGCCACAGGGCGTTTGGGCAAATATTGACTATGATTATTCAAAAATTTACACCCTTTCGGTTACGCCGCAGGACGTGTGGTACAACTCCGGCAAAACCGTAACATACTATTTTTAAAATATGAGGTGATAATATGGGTCTTAATTTAAACTTTAACCCCGACGAAACCGTGCTGACGCTCAGTGTTATGAGCGATATCCACGCGAATGGTTGTTGGGGACTTGAAAGCAGTGAAAAAACCATTAGAAATGCGCTTAAATACGCAAACGAAATTGCACCCAACAAAATTGACGCATTCCTTTTTGTTGGCGACTTTACCGACTGTATGAACTCCAAGGCTAACGTTATTATGGGTCACGGTTGGCCTACCGACTATGACGAAGCCAAGGCTTATCAGTCAAGTATGGAATTTGGTATTTTGCGACGTTGCTTCCAAGAAGAAATTGCCGAGGATGCCGAGATTATCTACTGCCTTGGTAACCACGATAGTATAAATCGCAATAATACCGAGCGCTTTATTACCGAGTTTGCTTCGCGCGACGAGGTTGGCGACAACAAGAATTTTGAGCGTATGTATCGCACCGACACCGATTTAGATGCGCTTCACAAGGGTATGCGCCACTGCGTCTATAAAGATTATCACTTCTTATGTGTCGATATGGAAAACGACCGAACCGAGATGGTGGAGTTTTTAAAGAAAAATCTTGACGAAATCGTCGCCGTGGACCCCGACCGCTACATATTCATTTTGCACCACTGCAAAACACCAAATATGAACTACGCTTCTAACCTTTGGGGCAACAATTCCGAAATTCACGAGCTGCTTAAAAACTATCCGCAGGCGGTGTTGCTCACGGGTCACACCCACTCGCCGCTTCAAAACGAGCGTAGCGTTATGCAACGCGACTATACCTCAATTGAGTGCTCGTCGGTAAGCTGTATCACCGAAAGCTGCGGCGGTCATCTGCAAAACGTTACCCACGCTATGACCTATAAGGCGTCGCAAGGCCTACTTATTGAGCTTGATAAAACGGGCAATATGCGTATAACCCGCCTTGACTATTACCACAACCGCATTATTAAAAAGCCTTGGCTCTTTAAAAGACCCTGCGGCAACAAGGTTCAGCTTCGCGACTTCACCGAAGGCAGACGCTTTGCCTTTGCCCCACCCGAATTTCCCGAGAATTTTGGGTTGCAGGTTTCCCCTGCTACAAACGGCACCTTCATCGCCTTCTCGCAGGCTAATCACGATGATATGCCCTACCGCTATGAAATAAAGATTGCCGACTATAACGGCAAAACCGACGTGTTCTATTTTTCTTCGCTTTTCTGCTATTACCCGTCCCTTGACGAAATGCCGCGCAATCTTTCGGCAACCATAGATTACGATTATTCAAAAATTTACTCGGTAACCGTTACTCCGCAGGACGCTTGGTTTAAGAGTGGTAAATCAATAACAAGATATTTTTGAGGTGACAAACAATGACTTTAGCAAACATTGAAAAGAAATCACGCGAACTTAGAACCCTTATTAGAGATGCTAAACCCGTTTTAGATATTAAGGGTACTACCTACTACGTTAGCGCCATAGGCTGCGACCAAAACGACGGTAAAACTCCCGAAACGGCTTGGCAGACCCCTAATGCCGTAAATGATAACCGCACAAAGTTACAACCCGGTGATGCCGTTTTGTTTAGATGCGGCGATATCTTCCGTGGCCGTTTTGAAATGGCCCGTGGTGTTACATATTCATCCTTTGGTGAGGGCGACAAGCCTGAACTTTGGGGCGCCGATGAAAACGCCGCCGAACTTGAATGGAAAAAAGAGGAACAGGAAAACGTTTACTCACTTCAAATGCCACACAGCATTGATATAGGTAACATTGTATTTAACCATGGTGAAGAATGGGGCATTAAACACCTTATGGAAATAGACCCCGAGCTTGAAATGGACCTTGACTACATTTTGGATAAAGACACACATATTCTTTATCTCTACTCTGAATTCGGAAATCCGAGCGAAAGATGGGACGATATAGAGCTTTGCGTAAATAAAACCATGATTCGCGGTAACGGCAATGACGTTACAATCGACGGTCTTGTGCTTAAATACGGCGCGGCGCACGGTATTGGCTGTGGCTCTATCAACTACGACGACCCCGAAAAGCCCGCCAACTCGGAACTTAAAAACTTCACCGTTCGCAACTGTGAATTTGAGTGGATAGGCGGCGGTATTCAGTTCCGCACAACCCGTTTTGGTAATGCCTTTGAAATTTGGGGCGGTTGTGACAATTTAGTTTTTGAAAACAACTACATAAATCAAGTTTACGATGCAGGTGTTACACAGCAGTATTCGGGCGTTAACTGGAACAAAGATTTGCCCGTTAAGGTTACAAATACCGTAATGCGCAACAACCTTATTGAAAACTGCACCTATTCTTACGAGTATTTCTTAACCGAATTCCAAATAAACGGTCCTACCCGTCACGCAAGGGTTGAGCCTACCGAGTTTGGCTTTGAAGACGTTTTATTTGAAAACAACATCTGCCGTATGGCAGGCTACGGTTGGGGTGACCAGCGTCCCGACCAATGTTCACCCTGTCACCTTAAGAGCTGGGGTCACACCAACAATTCTAAAAATTTCGTTATGAAAAACAACATCTTCGACCGTTGCGATTTCCGTCTTATTGAAATAAACGCAACTAACGACGACTGTGTGCCGACACTTGACGGCAACGTTTATTGTCAATACCAAGGCAAAGACATTGTAAACACAAACGGCAAAAAGTCTATTATGTCAAGAGAAACAATCGAAAGAAATCAAACCTTGACCGAAGAAAATGCCACCTTTGTTTGGAATTAAAGTTGGAAAGAAACCTCCAATCTATGTTTATTCAGACGAAGAAAGAGACAGAGTT
>JAFPBM010000068.1 GCA_017424125.1 Clostridia bacterium
ACGTTTGGCGGCAAGACACATTGTAGCGCTGAGAATGCCCTCTTCTAACGTGGAGCGCGATTTATCCTTGCCCTCCATAACGGCAATAAAGTTCTCTGCAAGGTATGTGTCGCCACCGCTGTGCGTGCCGCACTGTGCTACCGAGTATTCCTCGCGCACGTCTTCGAGATGACGGTAAACCCAGATTTTATCCTGATACCAATCAAATTCAACCGTACCCTTATAACCTACAAGACGGGCACCGCGCTTTTCTGCGCCAAAGCGGGTTATGAAGTTTTGAGAATATACGGCGTGCATACCGTTTTCGTATTCCAAAATAACGCTTCCGCTGTCTTCGTTGCCTGTGTCACTTGCAAAACAACAATATTCACCGTACACAGTTCCGCCGTTTTTCTGTATGTTTTGCGGACTCTCGGTACATACGTCGGCTTTTTCACAGTCGGCGCATTTTAACTTTGCGGGCATATCGCCTTTGAAAACCTGCTTTGAATTCATAGCACACAATCTAATAGGCTTTAGTCCGCCTAACAAATAGGTAATATAGTCAAGGTCGTGTGTCGCTTTTTGTAAAAACAGACCGCCTGTCTCACTATCGTCACGGTACCAATCGTGAAAATAAATTCGTGCATAGGGAACGTTGTTGTATGCCTGTACGTGCGCAACTTCACCGATTTTGCCTGAATCTATTATTTCTTTTACCTTTTGGCAAAGGTTAGTAAGTCTAAGCGGGAAAGAAACAACCGTGCGGTCGTTCATATGTAATATGCTCTTAAGTCGCTCTAAATCTTCGTAATTTGTGCAAACAGGCTTTTCAAGGAACATAGGTACGTTATACTTTGAACATAGCAGAGCGTAATGTGTGTGTGAAGAGCAGTTCGTGCCAATCAGAACACCGTCAAGTTTTTGCTCGTTTAACATTTTTTCCGCATCGTCATAAAGCGCAATTCCGCTTCTGTTCTCGTTTTCGAGTGCCAATTTGGTTTTTTCTAAATTAATATCGGTTATTGCGCAAAGGGTGGATTTTCCGCTTTCTTCAAGCAATTTTAAAATAACTTTAATACGTTCGCCATAGCCAATGATTCCAAGTTTAAGCATAAAAATTCCTCCGATTCATTTACTGTTTTTATAATAACAAAAATATAGGAATTCGCAATGGCTTTTTAATCAAAAACTATGTATTTTTCGTCTTGAGGGTTTCCTTAAAAATTCGTTGTGTGTAATATTAAAGTGTTTTTAGCAATATTTTTGTTTTCTTATTTTGGTTTTTATGTTATATTGTAGATGTATAAAAATTTTCGGGGTGATTTTATGAACAAAGAACTTCTCCTTGATATCAGAAAATGGGCAAAAGAAGAACTTGAAATCTGTGCAAATTTTTGGCTTAAAAACGGAATAGACCGCGTAAACGGCGGTGTTTATACCTGTCTTGACAGAAAAGGACGCGTATATTCGACCGATAAAAGCGTATGGATGCAGGGCCGTTGCGGATGGACTTTTGCGCGCATGTGCAATCAGTACGGCAACCGTAAAGAATGGCTTGAAGCCTCAAAATCCTGTCTCGATTTTCTTGAAAACCACTGTATCAATCACGAAGCAGGGGATAGACTTTATTTCACAGTAACGGCCGACGGCAAGCCACTCCGTCAGCGTAGATATTATTTTAGCGAATCGTTTTATATAATTGCAAATATAGAGTATTACGGTGCAACGGGTGATAAGGTTTGTTTAGAGCGCGCACGCAAGTATTACGATATGCTCTATGCACTTAATAACGGCCTTATGAAAGACCCAACGGGACTTGGCAGTAAAACTATAACGGAAACCCGTAGCGGACGTGCCCTTGCCGACCCGATGATTTTTCTTAACACAACCGCAATAATGCGTAAATTCGACCCCGAAAACAAGGAAAAATATGATAAATACTCGGCAGAGTGTGCAAATGATATCATAAAATATCACTACAAACCCGACCTTAAATGCACCCTCGAAACGGTAGCCCCCGACGGTACGCCTATGCTTGATTTCACAGCGGGAAGAGTTGTAAATCCGGGCCACGATATCGAATGCAGTTGGTTTTTGATAGAAGAGGCGGAATACACAAACAATGCGGAAATGTTAGAGGCTGCAAAAGGCGTGTACGAATGTGCGCTTGCAGGCGGTTGGGATAACGAGTTCGGCGGAATTTTAATGTTTATCGATTGCCTTGGTAACCCGCCCGAAGCATACGAACACGATATGAAACTTTGGTGGCCGCATAACGAACTTATGATTGCGTCGCTGATGCTTTACCGCAATACAGGAAACGAAAAACACCTTGAAACGTTTGAAAGAACGCGCGAATACTGTATGCAGGTGTTTAGCGATAGGGAATACGGCGAATGGTACGGCTATCTCCGCCGCGACGGCATACCTACCGAGCCTTCCACAAAGGGAAGCACGTTTAAAGGCCCCTTCCACGTGCCGCGCTGCCTTATGGCAATTGACGAGATTATTTCAAGTATGGTGGATTAATTATGTTTTCACAAAAATTCATAGCGGCAAGCGATGCGTTTTGTGACTATGAAAATCCCGTAAACGCGCCGATTTTTCGCAAAACTTTTAACCTGGAAAAAATACCGAAAGATGCGTATTTTATACTCTGCGGACTTGGATTTTACGAACTTTACGTAAACGGCAAACGCATAACAAAAGGTGCACTTGCACCCTATATAAACAATCCAGACGATATTCTTTATTACGATAAATACGATATAAAAGAATACCTGACGGCAGGACAAAACGCTATTACCGTAATGCTTGGCAATGGATTTTTCAACTGTTTCGGCGGAATAGAATGGGACTTTGAAAAAGCCGCTTGGCGCGGCCCGCTTCGCCTTGCGTTTACCATCTGCCTTGACGATGTGATTATAGAGGCGGACGAAAGCGTAAAAACCGCACCGTCACCCCTGCTTTTTGACGATATGCGCATAGGTGCGTTTTACGATGCGCGCCTTGAAAAGCAGGGATTCTGTGATGCATTGTTCGATGATGGTGATTGGAATAATGCAAAATTTGTAGAATCGCCAAAAGGCACACCGCGTCTGTGCGAAGCCGACCCTGTTGTTATATATAAAGAATTAAATCCCGTAAAAATCACCCATTTCGACAAACTTTTTTATGCGTGTAAACACCCCGCAAAATATAAAAAACCCTTTAAAAATACGCTTGTTCGCGATGTTTATATGTATGACTTCGGTGAAAACAATACGGGCGTATGCCGCCTTAAAATCAGTGGTGAAAAAGGGCAAACTGTCACCCTGAGATTTGGTGAATATTTGATTGACGAAAAATTTTCGTTACGTAGTACGCTTAATATGTGCGACCCGAATAAAGATAACAAAAATCGGTTTTTGCAGTATCCGCAAATGGATAAATTTACACTAAAAGGTGATGGCGAAGAAACCTATATTCCGCCTTTTACCTACCACGGTTTTCGCTATTGCTTGGTAGAGGGAATAACAAAAGAACAGGCAACAGAAGACCTACTGACGTATATGGTTATGGGTTCGGACATCAGCAAAAAAAGCGATTTTTCCTGTTCGGACGAGGCGCTTAACAAACTTTATGATATGACCTGTCGCTCGGTGCGCAGTAACTTAACCTACGTTCCGACCGACTGTCCCCACCGCGAAAAGAACGGCTGGACCGCTGATATTTCCCTCTCGGCAGAGCACGTTATGCTCTCTTTCACAGCCGAAAAAACTCTGTCTGAATGGCTCAATAATCTTCGTGCCGCCCAACGTGACGGCGCTTTCCCCGGCATCGTGCCGACTGCGGGTTGGGGCTTTGCGTGGGGTAATGGTCCCGGTTGGGATTCTGCATCTGTCTATCTGCCTTACTATATTTATAAGTACTGCGGCGATAAAACCGTAATCGAGGACAACCTTCCCGCAATTTCGCTTTATCTTGATTACGCGGCAAATAAGCGCGATGAGCGCGGACTTTTGGAATACGGTCTTATAGACTGGGCACAGCCCTATTATAAATGTAAAGATACGCTTTCACCGCTAATTTTTACCGATAGCGCGGTTGTTTACGATATGTGTAAAAAGACCGTACATTTAGCCGAAATTGTCGGCAACACGGCGGTTAAAACACAGGCAGAAACCTTGGCGAACGAACTCAAAACCGCTATAAGAACGCATCTTTTAGACCTTAATACTGTGACTGCAGTGGGCGAGTGCGAAACTTCACAAGCACTTGCACTTGCGTTTGGACTTTTTGAGGAAAATGAGTGTGAAAAAGCCGCAAAACGCCTTGCGGAAATTGTAAAAAAATACGATAACCACATAGTTTGCGGTGTAATAGGCGCGAGGTTTTTGTTCCACGTGCTTATAAAATACGGTTATACCGATTTAGCGTTGTCGGTAATCAAAAATCCGACCTATCCGTCGTATATGCAATGGGTGGACCGCGGCGATACTACGCTTTCAGAAGGCTTTTC
>JAFPBM010000009.1 GCA_017424125.1 Clostridia bacterium
AAAAGCGCTTCGCTCACTATCGGCGGGTAAAATTACACTTAAATATCCAACGGCGGGAGAATACCGTTCGGCAATTATACAGTATGATATCACCGCAAACGGCATACAGGACGCGGTTGCTTTTTACAGCACCGAAAGCGAAAATATATCGCTTATGCACGTTGCGGTAATCACCAACCGCGACGGCGAGTGGATTGCCGTGCGAGATGCCTCTGTTTTGGCGTCGGGTGTTGAACGGGTTGAGTTTGAAGACCTTGACGGCGACGGCAAGAGCGAGATTATTGTTGGTTGGAGTGTTTACGGCACTGTTGATAAAGAAATCGGTATATACGGATTTGACGGTGTAACGCTTTCGCCCTATGCTCACGAAAAATATACTCAGTTTTTACGTACCGACCTTAACACCGACCAAAGAAAAGAACTTTTCCTGATATATAATAACACCGCCGAAAAAACGGCTACGGCTCGACTTTTAACGCTTGAAAACAAGGCGGTAACCGAAATAACAAGCGCAAGGAGCGACGGTGCGGTTTCGGGATATTTGCAGGTTGCAAACGGCAAATTGCTTAACGGAAAACCCGCGGTTTTCGTAGACGCGCAAAAAGGCACAAGCGCCATAACCGAGGTGTTTTATCTTGAGGACGGACATCTTGTAAACCCGTTCTATGACCGCGAAAGCAACACAACAAAAATAACCGAACGCAAAAACAACGTACCTTCAAAAGATATAAACGACGACGGTTCGTACGACGTTCCAATGTTGCAACTTATGCCGGGATTTGAAAATGCGGCGGAATCCGACCGCGTTTACGTTACCAAATGGTGCGGCTTTGACGGTGCACGACTTGCCGTTACACTTTCGGCGGTTATGAATTACACCGACGGCTATTATTTTACCTACCCGAAAGAGTATGAGGGGAAAATCTCGGTCGACCGAATTCTGTCTTCGCGCACAAGGATTGTAAATTTTGTAAGCGATATAGAGAAAGCCGAAAAACAGGAACTTTTCCGCATAAAAACAATAAGCCTTAACAGTTGGGAAACCACCGAAAACGAGGGTTGGGAAAAACTTTTAGAGGATAAAACGACGGTGTATGCCGTCCGAATTAGCGATTTTGGAAAGCAAAACGGCATTACACATGAAGTAATACAAAATGAATTCAAACTTATTGGATAGGGGCGATAAAATGAAAAGAATTTTGATAGTAGAGGACGAGGCGGCAATCCGCGGATTTGAGGCAATAAACTTAGGCCGCGCGGGTTATCAGACGGTCGAGGCGGGCTCTGCAGAAGAGGCTGTGGAAATTTTTGAAAACGACGGTCCGTTTGATATAGCGCTTCTCGATATCTCGTTGCCCGGAATGGACGGATTTGATTTGTGCAAACACCTGCGCGGAAAGTCAAGCGCTCTCGGTATAATAATGCTTACTGCGCGCACGCAGGAGATGGATAAAATCAGCGGTCTTATGCTCGGTGCCGACGATTATATTACAAAACCCTTTAGCCCGAGCGAACTTTTGGCGCGTGTAGATTCGCTTTACCGTCGCGTTGAATTGCAAACGGGCAAGGCAGGACCGCAATCGTCAGACGAAATTAAACTTGGCGACTTTGTGCTTAACATACGCAGAAGAACTCTGCAAAAAGGTGACAAGAACATAGAACTCACACAGGTTGAGTTTCAGATTATTGAATATTTCTTTACAAACCCCGACACCGCGCTTTCAAGAAGCGATATTTTACTTAAGGTTTGGGGCGAGGCGTATTACGGCGAAGAAAAAATTGTCGACGTTAACATCCGCCGTCTGCGCATGAAGATAGAGGATAACCCCTCAACCCCGCAAAACTTGGTTACCGTTTGGGGTATGGGTTATAAGTGGAACACGGCAAACTGATTTTGGAAAAATAATGAAACGGAGGTGTAGTAATGGAACTTGAAATAAGGGTTTCGAAAAAGAGCATAGCAAAACAATGGTTTTTTAACGTATTTCTCGTAATGGCGGCGGTTGTTTCGGTGCTTCTTATTCTCGTTTGTATTGCAATACAGACGCGTTACTACAACTCGGTTTATGAGGCGGCTTCGGGCTACTGTAAGGGGCTCTCGCTTCTCGCAACAAGCGATGCGGCGTCTTATCCTGCGGTTGCCAAACAGTACGTTGAACAATTTGAACACAAGGATAAAATCGAAATTCAGATTATCGACCGCAATGGCAAGGTAATTATTACGTCAAACGGATTTTCGCCCACAACAGAACCTATGCCCGATTACGAACAGGCGCTTATTACGGGCACGGCGCGCAGTTACCGCGGCAAAAACGCGGGCGGCGAATGGATTATGGCGGAAACCACCATTCTTACAGACTTCGGCGAGGGTTCAAACGGCGCGGTGCGCTGGGTGGTATCGCTTGAGCAAGCCAACCGCAGAATATTTCTCGTTTGTGCAATCTGCGTTGTCGTCGGTATAGGATTTTTATTGCTTTCGTGGCTTTCGGGTGGATATTTTATTCGTTCCATTGTCCGTCCCGTGCAAGAACTTTCAAAAATGGCGCGCAAAATCGCGATGGGCGATTTTGATTCGCGAATCGAGATTGAAAGCGGCACCGAGATAGGCGAGCTTTGTGATTCTATCAACTATATGGCGAGTGAACTTAAATCCGCCGAGCAGATGAAAAACGAATTTATATCTTCGGTTTCGCACGAACTGCGCACCCCCCTTACCGCCATACGCGGTTGGGGCGAAACGGCGAAAATGTCGGTAGGTACTGATGACGAGATTGCCCTGAAAGGACTTGACGTTGTGCTGTCGGAGAGTGAAAGACTTTCGGGCCTTGTTGAAGAACTGCTTGATTTCTCACGCATACAGTCGGGCAGACTTTCAATCGAAACGGCGCCTA
Source organism: Clostridia bacterium (assembly GCA_017424125.1). Taxonomy (GTDB): domain Bacteria; phylum Bacillota; class Clostridia; order Oscillospirales; family Acutalibacteraceae; genus SIG589. The sequence goes on from JAFPBM010000009.1 coordinate 2,892, forward strand.
TTAGTGTGCGTGACGTTTTGTCGGACGCTGTCGATATGTACGTCGAACTTGCAAAACAACAGGAAATCGAACTGACGTATCTGTCGTTGCCTAAAGAACTTTTTGTAATGGGTGACCGTGACAGATTAAAACAGGTGTATATAAATGTAATAGACAACGCAATAAAATACACCGAAAAAGGCGGACACGTTATAGTTTCGCAGTATGAGGAAGAGGGCGTTGTCGTTACAAAAATCAATGATACGGGCGTGGGTATTCCCGCGCAAGACCTTGATAGGGTTAAAGAAAAGTTCTTCAAATCCAACAAAAAAGTACGCGGTTCGGGCATCGGTCTTGCCGTTGCGGACGAGATTGTCAAACAGCATAACGGACTTTTGTTTGTTGAAAGTAAAGAGGGCGTCGGCACTACCGTTACGATAGCGCTTCCAATAAAGGAAATTGAGCCCGAGATTAAAGAAGAAATAATTCCCCCCGTAAGCGAACAAGAAATAATCCCCGAACAAGAGGAGAAAAACGATGAGCAAATGTAAATATGTATCAATCGGCGGACAGGCGCTGATTGAGGGCATTATGATGAAAAGTCCCGAAAAGACGGCAATTGCCGTCCGCACCAAAGATGGCGAGATTGACGTTTCTTTCGTGGAGGAAAAACATCTGCGCGATAAATACAAGGTTTTCGGCATACCCGTTTTGCGCGGTGTCGTAAACTTTGTTGAAACAATGATAACAGGTTATAAGGCGCTTATGTTTTCAGCAGAAAAATCGGGATTTACCGAAATAGAAGAGGAAGAAGGCAAAGAGCCGACAAAACTCTCAGAAAAGTTTATGAATATTATAATGGTAATAGCGGGCGTTTTGGGCGTAGGACTCGCCGTTGTGCTCTTTATGCTTTTGCCGCGACTGGCGGTTGAAGGACTTAGAATGTTATTCAAAACGGACTTTTCGCCCGTTGTCCGTTCAGGAATAGAACAAACAATAAAACTGCTCGTTTTTGTCATATACGTATGGGCGGTTTCGTTTATGAAGGATATTCGCCGCGTGTTTATGTATCACGGCGCAGAGCATAAAACCATTTTCTGTTTTGAAAACGGTTTGCCGCTTACGGTTGAAAACATCAGGAAACAAAGCAGACTGCATCCGCGTTGCGGCACCTCGTTTATGATTTTGATGATTTTAATAAGTGTTGTTTTTTCAACGCTTGTACAGATTATTTTCCCAAGTGTTTATAATCTTGCGTGGGCATGGGTTATTATTAAAATTTTGCTCGTTCCGCTTTGTTGCGGCGCAGGGTACGAGGTGCTCAAATATTGCGGTAAACACGATAATTTGTTTACAAAAATCGTGTCTGCACCGGGCAAATGGCTGCAAAAAATCACAACGGGCGAACCCGACGACGATATGATAGAGGTTGCCGCCGCCGCGTTTACGGCGGTGCTTCCCAAAGAAAAGGAAGAATAAAATGGTTGCACTTAACGTGCAAAAATACGCACAGAAAAAACTTGCCGAAGCAGGCATAGAAAGCGCTCTTTTTGAGGCGCGGCAGATTGCGGCGTTTCTTGGCAACACAAGCGAAGAAGAATTAGATGCGGTGCTTAAAAGGCGCATAGACGGTGAGCCGTTACAGTATATTTTGGGCGAATGGGAATTTTATGATTTGCCCTTTTACGTGGGCGAGGGCGTACTTATACCGCGCCCCGATACCGAAACACTTGCCGAGTTTGCAATTGACCGCGCGGGGACGAGAGAAACCGTTTGCATGGATTTGTGTTCGGGTAGCGGTTGCCTCGCTATTACGCTTGATAAACACAGTGTAAACGCAACGGTTTACGCAATGGAACTGTCGGACAAGGCTTTTGAATATTTGAAAAAAAACATAGAACGCAACGCGTCTTCGGTTCGCGCTGTGAAAGGCGACGTGCTTGAGGACGATTTCGGCGAGTTTGATTTAATCATAAGCAATCCGCCGTTCATAAAAACCGCCGACCTTGATACTCTCCAAAAAGAAGTAAAGCGTGAGCCGCAAATGGCGCTCGACGGCGGCGATGACGGACTTGTGTTTTATAGAAAAATTGCAGAAAAATGGGTGCCGCACCTTAAAAGCGGCGGAACGCTTGCGGTGGAAATCGGCATAGGTCAAGGCGATGACGTTAAAGCAATTTTCAAAGCGGCAGGACTTAAAAACATCGGGAGCAGAAACGACCTTTCGGGAATCGAGAGGGTGATTTTTGGGACTCTCGATTAGATATAATATTACCGTAATAAAATATGTAAGGAGAATTTGTTATGGCAGACGATAAAACAAAAGCATTAGAAACCGCGCTTTCCCAGATTGAAAAGCAGTTCGGTAAAGGCGCCGTTATGCGTCTTGGCGAGAATATGGGAATGGAGGTTGCACACGTTTCAACAGGTTCTACGTCGCTTGATATGGCGCTCGGAATCGGCGGTTTCCCCAAGGGCAGAATTGTTGAGATTTACGGACCTGAATCTTCGGGTAAAACTACACTTGCCCTCCACGCCATTGCCGAAACACAAAAGGCGGGCGGAACAGCCGCGTTTATCGACGTTGAACACGCGCTCGACCCCGTTTATTCCAAAAATCTTGGCGTAGATATCGACTCTTTGCTCGTATCCCAACCCGACACAGGTGAACAGGCGCTTGAAATTACAGAAGCACTTGTACGTTCGGGCGCAATTGATATGGTTGTAATCGACTCGGTTGCGGCGCTCGTTCCCCGTGCGGAAATCGAGGGCGAAATGGGCGATTCACACGTAGGTTTACACGCAAGACTTATGTCACAGGCGCTTCGCAAACTCGCGGGTGCAATTTCCAAATCAAACTGTATTGCCATCTTTATCAACCAGTTGCGTGAAAAGGTTGGTGTTATGTACGGCCCCACCGAAACCACAACGGGCGGTCGCGCACTCAAGTTCTATGCATCGGTACGCATCGACGTCCGCAGGGTTGAAACCATAAAGGTCAACGGCGAGATGATTGGTTCGCGCACCAAGGCGAAGATTGTTAAAAATAAGGTTGCGCCCCCATTCCGTGAGGCCACCTTTGATATTATGTATGGCACAGGCATCAGCCGCGAGGGCGAGATTGTCGACCTCGGTGTTGAGTACGAGGTTATTAAGCGTTCGGGCGCTTGGTTCTATTACGGCGAAACACGCTTAGGTCAGGGCCGAGATAACGTTAAGATTATCCTTGCCGACAACCCCGACCTTGCCAATGAAATCGAGGCGAAGATTTTCGCTGCCGCCAACGTAAACGGTGCTGAAGAGGTAGCACAAGAGGCCGCACCTGCACCCGCACCCGTAGAGGAAGCGCCCAAAACGCGCAGAAAAATCAATATAGACGTTGCGGTTGACGAATAATGAAAATAACCGAAATCAAGCCTTGCCGCAAACATGAAACAAAAGTTGTGGCAGACGGCGAAGAGTTTTTGTTAGATAGCGAAACTGTGCTTTTGTCTTCGCTGAAAGAGGGAATGGATATAGACCGTTCGGCTTTAGAAAAACTCAAAGCCGAATCGGACTTTTCCCGCGCAAAGAGCCGTGCGCTTTGGTATCTTTCCCGCGCCGACCATTCAAAAGCCGCGCTCTATAAAAAACTTTGCCGCGCGTACGATTCTTCCGCCGCAGAAAAGGCGGTTGCCCGAATGGAAGAAATGGGGCTTATAGACGATTTTCAATATGCGCAAAATTTGTCAACGGCATTGCGCGACGCCAACGTGTCGGATAGGGAAATAATGCGAAAACTTTTCGCTAAAGGCGTTCCGTCAGATATAGCAAAACAGGTTGTGGAAGAACTTGATTCCAACCCGCAATCCCAAATAGCAGAACTTATAGTAAAAAAATACGCCCGCAAACTCGAAACCGAGGATGGCGTACAAAAAGTATATGCCGCGCTGATGCGAAAAGGTTTTTCGTATGGCGACGTAAAGGCGGCATTACGCGAATATTCCGAAAACTTAGATAATTGCGAGGAAATATAAATGTCAATTAAGGTTGCAATGGTGTCGCTTGGTTGTCCTAAAAACCAGGTCGATGCCGAGCAGATGCTCTATACGCTCAAACAGGACGGATATACCCTTGTGTCCGAAGAGGCGGAAGCCGAGGTTATAATAATCAACACCTGCGGCTTTATTGAAGACGCCAAGAGCGAGGCGATTGAAAACATAATAGAGGCGGCGCGGTATAAGCAAGAGGGCAAACTCAAACTGCTTGTTGTAACGGGTTGCCTTGCCGAACGCTACCGCGACGATATAACCGAGGAAATTCCCGAGGTAGATATGGTTGTCGGTATCGGCAGTAACGGCAAAATCGGAGAACTTATAAAATCCGCGCTTAAAGGCGACAAGAAAAATTCATACGGCGAAAAGTTTTCGCTTGACCTCGATGCAAAACGCGTCTTAGGAGGTATGCCCTATACGGCATATATAAAGATTGCCGACGGTTGCGATAACTGTTGTACCTATTGCGCCATTCCGCAAATTCGCGGCAGATTCCGTTCGCGCACCGAAGAGAGCATTGTGGAAGAGGCAAAGTATCTTGCCAAAAACGGTGTAACCGAACTTATCGTTGTGGCACAGGACACCACTGCTTACGGAATAGATATTTACGGCGAGTATCGATTACCGTCACTTCTCAAAAAACTTTGCAAGGTTGATGGTATTCATTGGATACGCACACTTTATACTTACCCCGAAAAAATTACGGACGAACTGCTTTATGCAATCCGCGATGAAGAAAAATTGGTACCGTATTTAGATATTCCTATTCAGCATTGTAACGATGAAATTCTCAAAAAAATGAATCGCAAGGGCACTAAAGCGGATATAGAAAAAACGCTTACAAAAATCAGAGAAATCGTGCCCGATATCACTCTTCGCACAACCTTTATAACAGGTTTCCCAGGGGAAACGGAAGCGCAGTACGAAGAACTTTGCGAGTTTATAGGCAAATGGAAGTTTGACAGACTTGGATGTTTTGCATATTCGGAGGAAGAGGATACTCTCGCCGCGACGATGAAAGACCAAGTTCCCAAACAGACAAGAATTGACCGCGCCGAGCACATAATGGAGGAACAACTTCTGATAGCACGCGCGAAAAACGAGCAGAAAATTGACACCGATACAGAGGTGCTGATAGAGGGTTATGATAACTTCATCCGCTGCTATTACGGAAGAAGCGTAGCCGATGCCCCCGACGTTGACGGAAAAATTTTCTTTTTGGTTGATGCCCCCCAACACATAGGTGAATATGTGATGGTGCATATAAACGACTGTATAGAATATGATTTGTTAGGAGAAATGATTTATGAATCTGCCGAATAAACTTACCGTTGCGAGAATAATTGCAACCCCCATTTTTATGTTTGCTATGATAACAAGTTTCCCCGGTCACTACATAGTTGCGCTTGTTATATTCGCACTCGCATCCTATACCGATTATCTTGACGGCAAAATTGCCCGTCGTGACGGACTTGTAACCGATTTCGGCAAGTTTTTAGACCCGCTTGCCGATAAGATGCTTACAACCGCGGCATATTTGGGACTGCTTGCAGCAAACGCCTGCCCCGGCATCACCTGGATTGTTTTCATCGTTCTGTTCCGCGAGTTTATGATTACCTCGCTTCGTCTTGTTGCAGTACAAAACGGCACGGTTATCGCTGCAAATATGTGGGGCAAAGCCAAAACTGTATGTCAGATGGTTTCAATTATCGTAACGCTCTTTATTGCGGCAATCGCAAATATTGTTCCAAATATTTCAAACACCTTGGCGGCAATATTTATGTTAATTATCACACTGCTTTTGTGGACCTCTGCCGTACTCACCGTTATTTCGGGTGTGGTTTATATGGTGCAGAATAAGGATGCGTTTTTATCTTCAAAATAAACAGTAGACAAAACGCGTAAAATATAATATAATGTATTGACAATAGTTTTAGATACGTTTATCGGGGAAAGTACCCGCGTGTGCTAAAGAAGAGAGGGGCTCGGTTGGTGAAAGGGCCTTTTGGTGACGTGGCGAAAATTGCACCCCGACAGTACGCCGTAGGAAATGACGGCGCGGCAGACACCGTTATCGGTCGCAAGAGTTACAAATTGGAGTGGAACCGTGGTATTAACCGCCTCCGTTGCGAAAGCAGCGGAGGTTTATTTTTTTGTAGAGTGGTGATTTTGTGTTCAGCAGATTAAGAGAGGATATACGCGCCTACCGCGACCGCGACCCTGCGGCGCGCAGTGCTTTGGAAATATATTTTTTGTATCCGGGTTTTCGCGCGGTAAGAATGCATAGAAAGGCAAACTGGTGTTTCCGCCACAAACTATTCTTTTTAGCGCGTCTTATATCGCAACGCGCCGTACGTAAAACGGGTATCGAAATCCATCCGGGCGCCACAATCGGCCGCCGTCTTGTAATCGACCACGGCACAGGGGTGGTAATCGGTGAAACGGCAGAAATCGGTGACGACGTTTTGATTTATCAGGGCGTAACGCTTGGCGGTACGGGAAAGGATAAAGGCAAACGCCACCCGACAATAGGCAACAACGTTATGATAAGCAGTGGCGCGAAGGTTTTGGGACCTTTCAAGGTTGGTGATAATTCGCGCATTGCGGCGGGCGCCGTTGTACTTGACGAGGTACCGCCGGATTGCACCGTCGTCGGCGTGCCCGCAAGGGTTGTAAAGCGAAGCGGAATCCGCGTAACGCCGATGGACCAGGTTCACATACCCGACCCCGTATCACAGGAACTTTGCCGCCTTGAACAGAGAATCAGAGAATTGGAAGGAAGACTCAAAAATGAAGATATTTAACACATTAACCCGCACACGTGAGGAACTTATACCCATAAAAGAGGGCGAATATAAAATTTACGCCTGCGGACCGACGGTTTACAACTTTATCCACATAGGAAACGCACGTCCTTTGTGTGTTTTCGACGTTCTGCGCCGCTATCTGGAATGGCGCGGCAACAAGGTAACGTTCGTTCAGAACTTTACCGATATTGACGATAAACTTATCCGCAAAGCCAACGAAAACGGAACAACTGTTGCCGAGGTTGCGAAAAAATTTATTGAGGAATACTGGACCGACGCCGACGGGCTTAATATCCGCCGAGCAACCGTTCATCCCAAAGCAACCGAGAATATTGATGCCATACAGGGCATAATTACCGCGCTTATTGAAAAAGGCTATGCCTATGAATCAAAGGGCGACGTTTATTTCCGCGCCCGCAAGTTTGATGAGTACGGCAAACTTTCCCATCAGCCGCTTGACGACCTTGAAGCAGGTGCGAGAATCGACGTTACCGATATAAAGGAAGACGCAATGGATTTCTGCCTTTGGAAAGCCGCAAAAGAGGGTGAGCCTTATTGGGAATCTCCTTGGGGCAAGGGCAGACCGGGTTGGCATATTGAATGTTCCGCAATGGCAGGAAAATATCTTGGCAACACAATAGATATTCACTGCGGCGGACAGGACCTTGTTTTCCCCCACCACGAAAACGAAATTGCACAAAGCGAGTGCGCCAACGGTTGCGAGTTTGCGCATTATTGGATGCACAACGGTTATATAAACGTTGACAACCGAAAAATGTCAAAATCTCTCGGCAACTTCTTTACAGTGCGCGAAGTAGCAGAAGTTTACGGATACGAGCCGATTAGATACATTATGATTTCTTCGCACTATCGCAGCCCCATCAACTATTCGGTAGAGATAATCGAGCAGAGCAAAAATGCGCTTGACCGTCTTTATAAGTGCCGCGAGGGACTCAAATTCGCAATCGAACACGCAGAAGACGGCGGCGACAAGCCCGAATTTCTCATAAAACGCAAAGCAGAGTTTATTGAGGCAATGGACGACGACCTCAACACCGCCGATGCTCTCGGCACGGTATTTAACCTTGTTAAAGACATCAACCTTTTGATTGCCGATGGCGGCAAAAAGGATTCACTTTTGGCGGCACTGGCGGCTTATGACGAACTTTGCGGCGTACTTGGTCTTGTTTATAACGTAGACGAGGATTCGCTTGATTCGGAAATTGAAGAACTTATAGCCAAACGTACACAGGCAAGAAAAGAAAAGAACTGGGGAGAGGCAGACGCCATTCGCGATAAGTTAAACGAGATGGGTATCGTCCTTGAGGATACACCGCAGGGCGTTAAGTGGAGCCGTAAATGATAAAACTTGAACCGCTTGGCAACGGTGTGGAGATATTTGTATCTGAAAACCATACCTTTGGAACAGACGCAATTCTGCTCTCGCACTTTGCCGCGCCGAGAAAAAATGACGTAGCGTGTGATTTGGGTACCGGTTGCGGAATCATACCGCTTTTGTGGTGCCGTTCGGGCGTTACGGAAAAATGTTTTGGCGTGGAAATAATGGAAGAGGGCTGTGTCCTTGCGGCACGGTCTGCTGCCCATTGCGGTTTTGACGAAAAGTTTTCGGTAATACATTCTGACTTGTTGAAACTAAAAGGAAAACTTCCGTTTGGCACTTTTAATCTTGTTACCTGTAACCCGCCATACAAAGCCGACGGTGCAGGAATTAAAAGTAAAACTAGCGCAGATATCGTTGCGCGCCACGAAACCGCCTGTACACTCGAGGATATTATTACGGTTTCATCAAAACTTTTGCAAACGGGCGGAAGACTTTGCATGTGCAACCGTCCCGAGCGACTTGCCGATATGATATCGCTCATGCGCCAAAATAAAATAGAACCCAAACGTATGCGCCTTGTGTGTCAACGTGTGGGGGAGGAACCGTGGCTTGTGCTTCTTGAGGGCAGAAAATGCGGCAACAGCGGTATGCGCATTTCACCGACGCTTTACGTCGAAGATGGCGAAAACTTTTCGCAAGAAATGATTGAGATTTACGGAAGTTATAAGGAGAATTACTTATGAGTTCTAAACTTTACGTTGTAGGTACGCCCATAGGCAATCTTTCGGATATGTCGCCCCGCGCAATTGAAACTTTGCGCTCTGTGGATTTCATAGCCGCAGAGGATACGCGCGTTACAATGAAACTGCTTAACCATTTTGATATTCAAAAACCGCTTGTAAGTTACTTTGAGCATAACAAGGCGGAAAAAACCGCAAAAATGCTTTCAAGGTTGCAAAATGGTGAAAAATGTGCTATAGTAACCGATGCGGGTATGCCTTGCATCTCCGATCCTGGTGAAGACCTTGTCCGCGCTTGTCGCGATAACGGGATAGAGGTTGAGTCGGTGCCGGGACCCAGCGCGGTCATAACCGCCCTTGCCGTTTCGGGACTCAAAACGGGCAGATTTTGTTTTGAAGGATTTTTATCGGTCAACAAACAAAGCCGCCGTGTGCATTTGGAAGAACTTAAAAACGAAACGCGCACAATGGTATTTTATGAAGCGCCCCATAAACTTCTGGCAACGCTAAAGGATATGGAAGCCGCTTTCGGCAATAGGGAGATTGCCCTTTGCCGCGAACTTACAAAACTTCACGAAGAGGTTATAAGGACAACCCTTAAAGACGCCCAAAAACTTTATGAGGAAACGGCGCCGCGCGGGGAATTTGTGCTTATAATTTCGGGCAAGGAAACGGAAAAGGAAACCTACACCGTAGAACAGGCGGCAGAAATCGCTGCAAGACTTATAAGCGGTGGCGAAAGCGCATCTGCGGCGGCTAAAGAGGCAGCGGCAGTTACAGGACTCAAAAAAGGCGAGATATATAAGTTTTTGATTGAAAGGGATAAATAATATGGGTAAGCACGACCGCAGTAATGATACGCAATCGGTTGATATTTACAGCAGTGCCAAACGCGAAAAGAAAGCCGCGAAGAAAGGCAAAAAGAACAAGAGAAGCAAAACTCAAAAAATCATAATTACCATTCTTTCGGTACTTGTAGGTTTTTGTATTTTGGTTTCGGGACTTTTAATTTTTGCGCTCAACTATTTTGATTACAACAAAACCGATTTGGATGAAGACTTGCTTGGCGCACAACTGGACGATTCGGAAGACCACGTAAAAAACATAGCGCTTTTCGGAATAGATACGCGCAATCAGGAGTCGATGACAGGACTTTCGGATTCGATAATGATTATGAGTATAGACAGCAAAGCAAAGACGATTAAACTTGTATCAATTATGCGTGACAGCGTTGTACGCGTAAACGGCAAGGTAAATAAAATCAATTCGGCATACAGCACGGGCGGCCACGAACGCGCAATAAAAACCCTTAATGAAAACTTTGGACTTGATATTACCGACTATGCAACGGTAAACTTCAGCGGAATGATAGGCCTTATAGATATGGTTGGCGGTGTTGAGGCAGAGGTTACTAAAAACGAATTTTACAGGGCAACCGCATACGGCAGTCTCAACGATTTGATAAAAGAACAGGCAAAACTTATGGGGCTTAAAAACCCTGAACTTGTAGACGCGCCCGGTAAACAAATGCTAACGGGAATACAGGCTGTTGCTTGGTCGCGTATTCGAATGCAGGCAACCGCCGAGGGCGAACGCGACGATTACGGAAGAACGGCGCGTCAACGCCACGTACTTAAAGAACTATTTTCGCGCGCTGCTAATATGAGCGTTACGAAGTATCCCAAATTCATAAAGAAGTTGCTTCCGTACGTTGAAACGTCGCTTTCGTATAAAGAGATTATAAAACTCGCCCCCGCAATCAAGGGTGGAACGCTTGAGTCGGAACGTATTCCTTATGAAAATACGTTAATCAAGGGACACACCGGCGTATCGGCAGGACTTTATTATAACCTCGATTACGCGTCCGAACTGATTAAAGGCTTTATCTATGACGG
>JAFPBM010000069.1 GCA_017424125.1 Clostridia bacterium
AACGTTGCCATAACGCACACGTTGCGATAAAAGACTTTCGGACTTAATATAACCTATAGTGTCGAACTTAATAAGTCCGTCATCGGTTATATAGGTGGCAATCAAGCCAACCTCGTCCATATGCGCATCAAGCATTATCTTTTTAGCGGGGCGGTTTTTGCCTTTTTTGAAAGCAATAATGTTGCCAAGATTGTCAACTTTATACTCGCAGTGTCCGTCAATGCGTTTTAGAATATACTCTCTGACAGCGTCTTCGTTGCCCGAAACACCGTCAATGGAACAGAGGTCTTTGATAAGATTAAGCATTTTTAATACCCCCCGCCATAATGTATGAATAAAGCAGTTTTACTACTGCCGAAACATCCGATACGTCTATGACTTCGGTATCGGTGTGCATATTGCGAAGCGGAATGGAAACGAGTCCCGTCGGCACACCGTGTTTTGTAACGGTTATAACGTCGGCATCGGTTGATGTGTTGCCGCCCATCGTTTCAAGTTGATAGGGGACTGCATCTTTTTCTGCCGCTTTCACAAGTGCGTTTACCACTTTGCGTGACAAAATCGGCGACTGTCCAATCATTGGCCCCGCCGCTAATTTTCCGCACTGTTCGGGTTTAACACCGGGGTATGCGGCAAAACTAACGTCTATAGCAATAGCCTCGTCGAAATCACATTCAAAAGCCGCGGTTTTTGCGCCGCGCGTGCCAAGTTCTTCGGCGTTACAAATCATAATAATAACGTTAACAGGCGGTTCTTTTAGCATATTTGCAAGATAGATAAGCGCGGCAACACCCGCCCTGTCGTCAAGCGATTTGCCTGTAATGCGGTCACCCTGTAAATCTTCACATTTGGCAGAATAGGTTACAAAATCGCCAACCGAAACCAAATCTTTAGCGTCGGCAACACCTGTGTCAACCGACAGTTGCGATAATTCTTCAATCTCGGTATCGTCTTTCGAAAGATGCGGAGGAACGCTTGTGAACACAGCGTCCAACTTTTCCTTGCCGTGCACCGTAACTCGGTGTGAGGGCAGGGTGCGCAAATCAAAACCGCCCGCCGCGGCAACCTTTAAAAATCCGCCGTCCACGTCGGTCACAACAAATCCAATTTCGTCAATGTGTGCCTCAACCGCAATCGTGTAGTCGCTTTTACCTTTAATAAAAGCTGCAATAGAGTTGCCGTAAAGGCATTTTATCTCGCAGGTTTTGGGCAACATACCTTCTGCTATTTTCAGCGCATCGTCAATGTGACCGATGCATACGCTGTTTGAAAGTTCCTTAATTATATTTTTAATATCCATCAAAGCGAATTCACCAAGTCCTTAAAATATTTGCCTCTTGCCGCAAAGTTGGGGAAGGCATCAAAACTTGCACAAGCGGGGCTGAGTGTTACAACGTCACCGCTTACGGCGCGACTTTTGGCAACCTCAACCGCCTCTTTTATATCTTTTAGTTTTATAATTTCGGGTTTGCCGTTATAACCCTCGCACTCGCGCACAACCTTTTCAATTGCGTCGGCTGTCGGCCCCGTCAATAACAAGAGTTTAACCTTATCTAAAATATAAGGTGCCATAGGCTCAAACGGAATGTGTTTATCATATCCGCCTGCAAGCAAAATAACGTTTCCGTCAAAAACCTTAAGTCCCGCAATGGTGCGTGTCGGGCTTGATGCTATCGAATCGTTATAGTATCTTACACCGTCAATCTCGCGTACAAATTCGTTGCGGTGTTCAACGCCGTTAAAGTTTCTTGCAACGTCGCGAATACTTTCTGCGCTTACGTAACCCCAAACCGCCGATATAGCCGCAAGGTAGTTTGCAACGTTATGGTCGCCCAAAATTGCAATCTCACGTCTATCAAGAAGCGGTACGTCAATGCCACGGTAACTCATATGCAACATTCCGTCACAGTCAAGCCAGGCGCCGTTTTTAACACTGCGTTCCATACTGAATCCTAACGTCTGTCCGCGCGTATCAGGTTTGAAACCAAAGGTGATTTCATTATCGTAATTGAGAACGGTGCGAGAGAAAGCGTTCTGGTGCATAATGATGTTGCGCTTTGCCTCAACGTATTCGTCCATATCCTTGTGAACGTCAAGATGGTTGGGTGCTACGTTGGTAACAACAGCAACGTCGGGACTCTTGCGCATAGATATAAGTTGGAAAGAAGACAGTTCAACAACAACGTAGTCTTCGGGTTTAATGTTATCAATAATCGGCAAAAGCGGTGT
>JAFPBM010000010.1 GCA_017424125.1 Clostridia bacterium
GATAGAAAGGGAAGAACAGAATGTTTGATAAATTAAAAGCGGTTGAAAGCCGCTATGAAGAGATAGGCGAACTTTTGATGGACGGCGCGGTTGTAGCCGACCAGGAACAGTATAAAAAACTTATGAAAGAGCATAAGCAGATTACCCCCATCGTTGAAAAGTATAGGGAGTACGTAGCGGCTAAAAATTCCGAAAGCGAAGCGCTTTTGCTGCTTGAAGACAGCAGCCTTGATAAAGATTTCAAAGAACTCGCGCAAGAGGAACTAAACGATGCCAAAGAGGCGATTGAACGCTGTGCAGAAGAACTTAAAATATTACTTCTCCCGCGTGACCCCAACGATGATAAGAACGTTATAATCGAAATCCGCGGCGGCGCAGGCGGAGAAGAGGCGGCACTTTTCGCGGGCTCGCTTATGCGTATGTACTCTATGTATGCTGAGGCAAGACGTTGGAAAATTGAGGTGCTTGGCGGCAACGAAACCGAACTTGGCGGATACAAAGAAGTAAGTTTTATGATAGAGGGCGAGGGCGCCTATTCACGCCTTAAGTACGAAAGCGGTGTTCACCGCGTTCAGCGCGTGCCCGAAACCGAAACGTCGGGCAGAATCCACACCTCGACCGTTACGGTTGCGGTATTGCCCGAAGCAGAGGAGGTTGAGGTTGAAATCAACCCCGCTGACTTGCAGATTGATACCTACCGTTCGGGAGGTGCAGGCGGACAGCACGTTAACAAAACCGAATCGGCCATCCGCATAACCCATCTTCCAACAGGACTTATCGTTGAATGTCAGGACGAGCGCAGTCAGCACAAAAACAAAGAAAAGGCAATGAAGGTTTTGCGTTCGCGCCTTTATGAGCAGATGCAGTCACAGCAAACAGAGGCAATCGCTTCCGACCGCCGTGCACAGGTTGGCACGGGTGACCGCTCTGAACGTATACGCACCTATAACTTCCCACAGGGGCGTGTAACCGACCACAGAATCGGTCTTACACTTTATAAGATTGAGCAGATTATGAACGGCGATATGGATGAGGTTATTGATGCGCTCATAACACATTACAGAGCAGAAATGCTGAAAGCAGAGAACTAAAATGAAAACGTTACGATTAAAAGACGGCAAGGCGGATATTTGCCGCGCGGCAGAAATTCTTAAAAACGGCGGAATTGTTGCAATCCCGACCGAAACGGTTTACGGACTTGCCGCAAGTGCCTTTGACGGCGATGCTATCGACAAGGTCTTTATAGCAAAAGGTCGTCCACAGGATAATCCGCTTATCGTGCATATATCGGATATGGAAATGTTAGAAGATATTACGTGCGACGTGCCAAATGTTCTTTATACCCTCGCAGAAAAATTTTGGCCGGGACCGCTTACGCTTGTGCTTCCGTGCGGTGATAAGGTGTCAAAAAAAGTGACGGCGGGACTAAAAACCGTTGCCGTCAGAATGCCGTCTTCAGCGGTTGCAAGGGATATAATAAAAGAAACGGGGTTGCCGCTTGCCGCGCCGTCGGCAAATATTTCGGGCTCACCCAGTCCCACGTCGGCAGAACACGTTCTATCCGACCTTGACGGCAAAATCGATGCCGTAGTTATGTCGGAAAATAGCCGAGTCGGTGTTGAATCAACCGTTGTAACACTTTCTACAAACCCGCCGCGCCTTTTGCGCCCGGGCGGTGTAACGGCAGAGCAGTTAAAGGAGTTTTTGCCCGATTTGGTGCTTGATAGCGCCGTACTTGCAGAACCCGAAAAGGATAAACCCGTAGCAAGTCCCGGTATGAAATATAAACACTATTCGCCTAAGACGAAAATTTTGCTTGTTGAGGCGAAAAGTGACGATTTTGCAAACTTTGTAAATAAAGAGCAAAACTGTGGCGCAATATGTTTTAGTGAAGACGAAAAATTACTTTCGGTGCCGCATATTGTTTACGGAAAAGCGGACGACGATGCTTCCCAAGCGGCGGGCCTTTTTGAGGCCTTGCGTGCGGCGGATACATTATCGGCAGAAAAAGTTTATGTTCACGCACCGCAAAAAAGCGGCGTAGGTCTTGCGGTTTATAACCGCCTTATCCGTGCCGCGGGGTTTGAGGTGATTGATTTATGAGCACCGTAATAGGATTAACGGGTCCCACAGGCGCGGGGAAAAGCAGTATTATGCCGTTAGCGGAAAAACTGGGTTTTTTCACAGTCGACTGTGATAAGGTCGCAAGGGAAGAGAGTAAAAATAAAGAAATGCTTAAAAGCCTTGCAAACTTTTTCGGTGACGATATTATAAAAAACGGCGAACTTTGCAGAAAAACTCTCGCTCAACGCGCCTTTTCGTCGCCCGAAAACACCGAAAAATTAAACGAGATAACTTTACCCTTTATATCGGCAAAAATTATGGAAATAATTAAAGAAAAGGATAAAGTGATACTTGATGCCCCTACGTTATTTGAAAGCGGACTTCATAAAATTTGTACCGCAACCGTATGCGTCCTTGCCGATGAAAATCTTCGTAAAACGCGCATAAAGAAGCGCGATGATTTGACCGAAGACGCCGCGAACGCGCGTCTTGTTGCCGCAAAAACGGACGAATTTTTTGTATCAAACTGTGATTATATAGTTTACAACAACGGCGAACGCGACATGTTTTTAAAAAATGCAGAAGAAATTTTGAAAAAATTTATATAAGGAGAATTACTATGGCAACAGCAAAAGAACTAAAAGAAAAACTTTTCAAACAAAAAAATAACGGTCTTTTAAAGGCAGATGATGCCACACTCAAAGCGGCGGACGCTTTTTGTGAAGACTATAAAGCATTTTTAGACGAAGCAAAGACCGAGCGTGAGGCGGTAAAAGCCTCTATCGCACTTGCAAAGAGCGCGGGATTTACAGAGTTTGATTGTGACAAGAAATATAAAGCGGGCGACAAAATGTATATAAACAACCGCGGCAAAGCAGCGGCTTTCATTGTTATGGGCAAACGCCCGATAATTGAGGGTGCGCGTGTTACGGCGGCACACATCGATTCGCCCCGACTCGACCTCAAACCCAACCCGCTTTATGAAAGCAACGATTTGGCTCTTTTCAAAACCCATTATTACGGCGGTATCAAGAAATATCAGTGGACCGCAGTTCCGCTGTCACTGCATGGTGTTGTAGTAAAGGCTGACGGTAGTAAA
>JAFPBM010000070.1 GCA_017424125.1 Clostridia bacterium
TTGAAACTTCCAATGACATTTTTTTCAACCCTTCCGATACTTTTTATGTAAAATCCTTATAATATATTGCATAAAACAATTACACACACTAATAATAACACATTATATATTAAATTTCAATATTAATTTTCAAAATTTTTCAAAAATTTTAGAATTTGCAAAAAAGCACAATTTAGCCCGAAATTCCGCAAAAATTGTAAACGTCGATTTTAACGTCTTTGAACAGGGATTTCGTATTATCGTTTGCAAAGGCTTTCATATTTGCAACGCCCTGCGCTTTATCACTCATTTTTTCATACATAGCCGAAAAGCGTTTGATTTTATACTCCATATCAATGTTTGTGCCAAGTTCAACAACAATTCGTCCGTTTGCGATAAATTTAATGTTAACGTCGTCGCTTACGTCGATTCCGCTGACGTCAAAACCTTTATTCGAGGTCAGTTTTAAAATCGTTTTCATTAGTTCCTCTTCCTCTTTAGAAAAAGCAACTGTTTCACCCAAATTATGTTTGAATTTTGTTTTTGATTTTATGTAGATAGACTTTTCAGGCGGCTCTTCTGTTGTTTCTATGAACTTGAAATCAGAATCCATCACACAGAAGTAGCCGTCGTTTGTCAAATAATACTTTGGAGTAGCGGTTTTTACGGTAAGTTTTATAGTATCGGGAAATATTTTTTCCACCGATATGCCGCCGCTTTTAGCGAGTTTTTTCGATATTTTACTCGTTACTTTTCCTTTTGATAGCAGAATCATATTACTGTCATTATCAATTCCGCTAGCATTAACAATTTCTTCTCTTGTATAGATACTTTCGTTCTTTACAACAATTCTTTTAACAGGAAACAAAACCGTAACGGAAAGAATTATAAAAACGCTTATGAGCATAAAAAACAAGAAGACTAAAAAACCGATAATACGTCTTTTTCTGCGTTTTTTACGCCTTTCTGTATTTCTTTTTATAACCTCTTCCCTGTTTTGCATTCCTATACCTCTTTTCTCACAATGTCCGCACCAAGATTTGTCAAGACATTTTCAATGTTTTCATATCCTCTATCGATGTGATGAATTTTATCTACTACCGTTAAGCCGTCCGCCGCAAGACCCGCAAGCACGAGTGCCGCACCTCCGCGCAAATCGGTTGAATCAACCCGAGCGCCTGAAAGCCTCTCTACGCCGTCTATAACCGCAACCCTATCTGCAAGTTTGATTTTTGCGCCCAGACGCCGCAGTTCACCAACGTAATTATATCGGTTTTCAAATATGTTTTCTACAAACATAGAACTGCCGTTAGAAAGTGTAGCCATTGCTACCAAAATTGGTCCCGCGTCGGTTGGAAAACCGGGATAAACCATAGTTTGAATCTCAAAAAATCTGCTTAGTTTTTGCGGTGCTTCAAGTAAAACGCTTTTGTTTTTAACCTGTAAAACACAACCCATTTCCGAAAAATACGTTAATACGGAAATCAAGTGTGGCTGCTCAATATTTTTGAGTAAAATTTTGCCTCTTGTCATAGCCGCGGCCGCCAAATACGTTGCAGCAACTATTCTATCAGGTATTACGGTATGTTCTGCACCGTGGAGTTTAGAAACACCGTCTATAACCACCGTTCCCGTACCCGCGCCGCAAACACATCCACCTGCGCTGTTTATAAAATTCTGCAAATCGCAAATTTCAGGCTCACGCGCGGCATTATGAATTACCGTACGGCCTTTTGCGGTTGCAGCGGCAAGAATTATATTCTCTGTTGCACCTACACTTGGGAAAGCAAGGTGTATTTCGGTGCCTTTTAAGCAATCGTTTGTTTTGCAGTCAAGGCAACCGTAACTTTCATCAATTATAAGACCTAACTTTTTAAGCGCGGAAACGTGCAAATCGATAGGTCTCGGTCCCAACTCACACCCACCTGGGCTGCAAAGTTTTGCGCGTCCCATTCTTGCAGAAATAGCACCGAGCAGAACGATTGAAGAGCGCATTTCACGCATTAGAGAATCCGGTATATCAAAGCAGGATATGTTTCTCGAATCGACAATCAGGGTATCCCCTTCGCGCTTGCAAATACACCCAAGATGCTCTAAAATCCGCACAGATGCAGTTACGTCCGAAAGTTTTGGACAGTTATGTATCACGCTTTCTCCGTCACAAAGGACGGTTGCCGCCAAAATCGGCAAAGCACTGTTCTTTGCGCCTTGAACGGTGACCTCACCCGATAAGCGCTTGCCACCGTTTATATACAGTTTTGACATTATTAGCACCTCACATAAATGTGGTAATATCTTCACATTTCATACTATGAGGTGCAGTAAAATTATGCTACTGTAAATAATTTCATTATTTCGTTATAAATACGCTCGTTTGCATCACTTATTGCGCTGTTTTTAGCGTTTTGACTCATTTTTTCAAGCGCTTCCTTATTGTCGACCATATACGAAACGGTCTTGATAAGGCGGTCTGCCGTAAGGTCTTTTTCCTCAATAACCTCGGCTGCACCCGCTTTTTTAAGCGTCATTGCGTTGTGGAACTGATGATTTTCAGCAACGTAGGGTGATGGTATAAGAACAGAAGGTTTACCGCAATTTTGAAGTTCGCTTAAAGTTATTGCGCCCGAACGGCAAATAACCAAATCTGCCGCCGCCATACATACGTCCATATCATCAATATATTCACGTATTTCAACGTTAGAATATTTTGTAAAATCAAGTTTTTCTCTCAAAAGGGTGACGGTATCTTCATATCCCCTTTTGCCTGTCGCGTGCAAGTGATAATACTTACCGCTTTCGGCAAAATGAGATATTACCCCAACAACCGCCTCATTTATAGGGCGTGCACCAAGACTGCCGCCAAAGGAAAGAATAACGGGTTTATCACCTGCACCTATTTTTTCTTTAGCCAGTGCTTTATCGACAAGCGTCATAGCGCTTCTTACAGGGTTACCGGTCACTACGGGTTTATTTTTGCATTTGAGATATTTTTCCGCCTCGGGCATTGCAAGCATAACGGTATCAACCATTGATGCAAGTGCTTTTGTAGTTATGCCCGGAAAAGCGTTTTGCTCGTGTATACAGGTGCGGATTTTAAGTTTTGCCGCCTCTCTGAGTACGGGACCGCTGACGTATCCGCCCGTGCCCACCACCACGTCGGGTTTAAGTGTTTTTAATATTTTTCTAGCCTCAATTGACGAAGTAATCATCATTCTGACGGCAGAAATATTTCTTTTGATATTTTGCAAGGAAAGTTTTCTTTGAAAACCGGCAACCTCAATTGGATAAAAATCATATCCCGCCGCCCTTACCAAGCGCGACTCAAGACCTCTTTCTGTGCCGATGTAACTGATTTTTGCATCTTTATGGTTTGATACGATATAATCGGCAACCGCGAGGGCCGGGTTAATATGACCAGCCGTTCCGCCGCCTGCAAATAAAATATGCATAAAGGTTTCTCCTTTATAAACTAACTTTTTTCAAGTGAACTTGACCTTGAAACGGATAAAATAATTCCCATTTCAGCAAGTAGTATCATAAGCGCGGTTCCGCCGTAACTGAAGAACGGCAAACCTATGCCTGTATTAGGAATGGTGTTTGTAACAACCAAAATATTAAGGGCTACCTGTAAACCTACCTGGAACGTAAGGCCAAGTGCCAAAAGCGAACCGAACTTATCGCGTGCGCGCATTGCTATTGTAAAACCACGCCATACAAGCGCACAGAAAAGAATTATTATAACCATTGCGCCGATAAGACCAAGTTCTTCACACACTATTGAAAAAATAAAATCGTTATGTGGTTCGGGCACCCAAAGGTATTTTTGTCTTGACTGTCCAAAACCGCGTCCCAATATACCGCCCGAGCCAATAGCGAGAAGCGATTGAATTGTTTGATATCCCTCGTTGGTGGGATATGCCCACGGGTCAAGCCAAGCCATAATTCTATCGGATGCATAGCCAAGATAATACCTTATTATAAAGTATCCGCCAACACCTGCACCCGCCGCGAGCGTTATGCCGATTACAGTCAGTTTTTTTGATAAACCGCCAACGAAAATCAGTACCATACCTATAAAGAAAATTAGTATGGTTGCCGAAATATGCGTTTCAAACACAACAAGCAGACAAACTGCCGCCAATAATCCGAGAAGTAATGCTACAAATCGCCAATTACCCATTTTTTCTGCATTGTTTGAAATCAAATGGGCAAAAAGCACGACTATTGCAAACTTTCCTATTTCGGACGGTTGAAACTGTATCGGACCTATTGTAATCCAACGGTGTACGTTTGCAACTGCGGGAAAACCGTAAACCGCAATCAAAAGCACAATTGCGATACCGTAAATCCACACCGCATATTTTTGGAAATATTTATAGTTCACCTTTGAGAGGACGAACATACATACAAGCCCCACCGCAGCCAACGCAACCTGTCTTAATATAAATCTGAAACTGTTGCCGTAATACGTAAGCGCATAGGAATAACTTGCGGAAAACAGCATTATAAGCCCTATAACGAGCAAAATCATTACAAGACCGAAAAAGGTTATATCCATTTTTCCTTTTATCCAGAAGTCGCCAAAACGTGACGCATTCTGTTTTTTTGCCATTTCCCTCACCACTTTACTTAAAATTATAATAAACCTGAAATTAACACCGCTACGGCACCAAAAGCCATTGAAACCAACGAGAAAATAAGTACGATTTTTTCTTCTCCCCAACCGCTCATTTCAAAATGATGGTGTATAGGAGTCATTTTAAATATACGTTTTTTTGTCTTTTTAAAATATGTTACCTGAATTACAACCGAAAGCGCTTCACAAAGATAAACAACACCTATCAAAAGCAACAAAATCGGTCGTCCGGTACAAAAAGCAAGTCCCACAACGGCGCCGCCCAGGAAAAGCGAGCCCGTATCACCCATAAACATTTTTGCGGGGTGGGAATTCCAAACGAGAAATCCAACACAAGCGCCTGCCACAGCAGATGCAAACATATTCGCCCCCGCAAGACGCAAACCGCCTGTTATAAGCATAAATATACAACAAACTATAAGCGTAACCGAACTTGCAAGTCCATCAACACCATCTGTTAAATTTACAGCATTTATAAAACCGTATATAAACATTAAAGCGATTGGCCAGAACAAAAGTCCGACACCGCTTACTATATTAACGTCTCCGACGAACGGCAACCAGGTGGTTTTAACTCCCGAAAAAGCAAGTACCGCAAGATAAAGCGCCGAAAAGAAAAGTTGCAGCACAGTTTTTTGACGGGCGGTAAGTCCCAAATTGCGTTTTTTGACAACCTTAATATAGTCATCGAGGAAACCTATAATACCCATAAAGAGGGCTAGACCTACCGATGCTAAGAATATTATAAATTTATTGGTTTTAACCTCTGAAAAAATGTTTACCTTAGCAATCATTCCATAAGCAAAGGCCGCACAAAGTGCCACCAAAACGCCGAAAATCATTATTATGCCGCCCATTGTGGGTGTACCCTGTTTCTTTTTGTGCCATTGCGGTCCGTCTTCAAGTATTGTCTGACCAAATTTTAGTCTTTTTAAAACGGGCAAGGCATAAACGCCCGAAACAGCCGTTGCGATAAAGGCAACTATTGCTGAAATCACAGGAGAAATGTCTGTCATATTTACACTCCTTTACTTTTCTAATGATGAAAGCACTTCTGCTATCACTTCTCGCTCATCAAAATGTATGGTCTCACGTCCTAAAATCTGATAGGTTTCGTGTCCTTTACCCGCAAGGACGATAACATCGTCCTTTTGCGCGGTTTTTATTGCATATTCTATGGCTTCTTTACGGTTTTCTATTACCTTATAGGATACCTTTTTATCGGTTATACCCGCAAGAATATCCTCAATAATTGCAGATGGATTTTCCGTTCTTGGATTATCGCTTGTCACGATAGAAAAATCGGCATATTCCGTTGCGATTTTACCCATAATCGGTCTTTTGGTTTTATCGCGGTCACCACCGCAACCGAAAAGCACTACAAGACGATTTTTCTTACATTCTTTAAAGGTTTTTAAAATATTTTCAAGTCCGTCTGGGGTATGCGCATAGTCGATTATAACCGTAAAATCTTTACCCGTTGGCACAACCTCTGCCCTGCCCTTTACACCGTTTATTGCAGATAAAGCCGCGGCGGCAGACGCCGCAGAAAAGCCAAGTTTAATAGCAGCGATTACCGCACACATTGAGTTATATACAGAAAATCTTCCGCCTGTTGAAAGTTTTATACGGCTTATTGTTCCGAAACCGACAAACTCATAATCAACGCCGTCGGTGCGGTAATTAATATTTTTTGCCGTATAGGTAGCATCGTCGCTCTTTGCAGAATAGGTTACCTTTTCCGAAGAAAGTCCCGACGTTATTTTTTCGCTATATTCATCATCAAAATTAACGATAGAAATTTTTGAATTTTCAAAGAGTTTGCGTTTGGCTAACATATAGTTTTCCATTGTTATATGGTAGTCAAGATGGTCTTGAGTAAGGTTAGTAAAGATACCTACGCTAAACTCTAATCCTTCCACTCTGCGTTGGTCAAGCGCGTGGCTTGATACCTCCATTATTACGTATTTGCAACCCGCAGATTTCATTTTTGCGAAAAGTTCTTGCAATTCATAAACGCCCGGTGTTGTATTTTTAGACTCAATTATTTGGTCGCCAATCATATTTTGAATGGTACCAATAAGCCCAACCTTTTCACCGTTGTGTTCGAGAATAGATTTAATCATATACGTTACGCTTGTTTTACCGTTTGTACCCGTAACGCCGATAATTTTAAGTGATTTTACAGGATTTTGAAACCATGCCGCACACATTTCTGCATAAACTTTATGCGTATCAGCGACGATTACTTGGCAAGGTGCGCCAACGTCACGCTCTGCCACAACTACGGCAGCACCGTTTTCAAGCGCCGACTTTACAAAATTATGTCCGTCAGCCAATGCGCCATTCACACAAACAAAAGCCCAACCCGATTGCACCTTTCGGGAATCGTTAGTAACGCCTTTTATATTAATATTTCCTAATGCTTCCGTTACATCGGGCATAAGTTCTTTGAATAGCATATTGTTCACCTCTTAGTTTGTAGCATAATCAGCCGAACTGTTATCTCTGAAAAATACGGTAACAACCGTTCCGTAATCAACCGTTGTTTCGGCGGCAATGCTTTGGGTATAGGCAATTACAGCACCGCCAGACTGCGCATTACCCGAAAATTCTACGTTTATTCCTGCATTTATAGCCGCATCGTTAACCGCTGCCATTGTCATACCCGAAAAGTTCGGTACTTTGGTTTCGGTCTTTTCACTTCCCTCTGTATAAAGCACAACAAGGCCGTTTTTGCTAACCGAACTGTTTGCCGCAGGAACCTGTTTTTCTATAGTTTCACCATCTCCCACAATTTTATATGAAAGACCTGAAGTTTTTATTTTTTGTTTTGCCGCCTCTACCGTATCACTTGCAACGTCGGGAACTTTTACAAAAAGTTTGTTAAGTTCTTCCTCACTGTATTGCGGCTCGTATCCTAAATAGGGCAATACTTCGGACAAAATCTGTCCGCCGACCGGTGCCGATATAACACCGCCGTAATATTTACTGCCTTTGGGTTCATCAAGCAGTACCAAAACCGCAATTTCAGGATTATCCATAGGGGCTATTCCACAGAAAGAACCAACGTAAAGGTTATCTTGTCCTGTTGCGTTCATTTGCGCTATTTTTTGTGACGTACCTGTTTTTCCGCCGATTTTATAACCAGCAACGTAGGCGTTTTTAGCACCGCCCGACACGACCGAATTTTCAAGCATTTCGCACATTTTTTTGCTTGTTTCTTCCGAAATTACCTGTCGTTTAACCGTTGTTGTAGTGGTGGTTTTAACGTTGCCCTCGGCATCTAACACCTTTGAAACCATATACGGTTTGACAAGATAACCGCCATTAACCGCCGCCGCAACAGCACTAATAAATTGAACAGGCGTAATACTAAACGTCTGACCAAACGAAGAAGACGCTAACTCAACAGGTCCCATAGCGCTTTCAGCGTGATACAGCGAAGAAACCTCGCCCGGCAGGTCGATGCCCGTTTTTTGTGTAAGGCCAA
>JAFPBM010000011.1 GCA_017424125.1 Clostridia bacterium
AGAGATAGTTCTGAAGTGCTTACAAAAACACTTATAAGTTTTAAAATGTAATAAAGCACCGGTACTATAAGCATTATCTTTGGCATTTCGTACTCGTAGATGTTTCTCACCCCGTACGCCGCGAAAACAAACGCCGAGCAAAGTGTTAAAAAAATCAACAATATATTATACCACGCGCCACCAAACAACTGCGTAAAACCTGCCACAGTCTGATAAACAAACATTCCGCCCGCAAAAACGCCCGCAAGCGCAACAAGAGGCTTTTGTTCGGCTTCGTTTTGCTTTGTATTGTCGATTGTCGCCGCAAGCAAGCCTACAGATGCCGCGGCAGCGCATATAATAACAGTTATTATAACGCTTATCGCCGAATACTGCTGTTTTACAAATCCCGTCGCAGCATCTATGGTAAAGAACATCTGTATTGTGCGCAATAAAACGCAAATAGGCAACGCTATGCTTAACAATATCAGCGCATGTCGATGTTTCATAATAAAATCACCTCTGAGAATTTTAACGCTAATCACAACATATATTTTATATAGACAACCATAAAAAGTCAATAAAATTAAAGGTGTGTGTAATATGAAAGGAACGTTTTGTGTTTGGCTTGTTATCTTTTTTTCTATGTTGGTAATACCGCTTTCCTCACTGCCTAAATCCGAATTAAACGCTCTACCCATAGCAAAACCGCAAGACAACATCACTTACGAAAAAGAAAATCCCGATATAAATCTTGAAAAAATAAAGGTTTTAAAAGACGAAGTTGTTACGGAATACGATATAAATGATTATATCTTTGGCGTAGTAGCCGCCGAAATGCCCGCGCTGTACGAACCCGAAGCGTTAAAGGCGCAAGCAGTGGCGGCATACACCTTTGCCTGTTATAAAAAAAGCAATGACAATATTTCCGAATACGATATAACCGCCGACGGAGACACCTCACAATGCTTTGTTACGCGCGAGGAAGCGGCTACGCGCTGGGGCGAAAAGGCTGAAGAATACACACAAAAGATAGATGATTGCATAAAAAGTGTACTGGGCGAATTTTTAAGTTATGACGACAAACCGATTTTTGCGGCGTACCACGCGATTTCCACAGGCATTACCAACGATTGCAAAGACGTATGGGATCAGGACTTGCCGTATCTTAAATCGGTAAAAAGTATTGGCGACCCTTTGGCAGAAGGTTTTTTAACCGAGGTTACATTTACTCGGGAAGAACTTGAAGCCAAATTGTCACAAATTACTTCACCCACGGGTGAACCGCAAAATTATTTTAGTGAAGTTATCACAAACGATAACGGGTACGTAAGCACGCTGAATTATTGCGGCAAAGATGTATCCGGCGCTGTGTTGCGCGAACTTTTAGAACTGCGTTCGACTTGTTTTGTCGTAAGTTTTTCCGACGATGTGTTCAAGTTTACCGTAAAAGGATACGGTCACGGTGTGGGAATGAGTCAAAACGGAGCAAATTATATGGCAAAGCAGGGCAGTAACTATAAAGAAATACTGCTTCATTATTATAATGGCGCTACTTTGCAAAAAAATTAAAAATAACACTTGACAAAGTTAAACGTGTTGTATATAATAGTCAAGCAATCCAAAGACAGTAGGTGGCCAACAGGCCGTAAGTATGACGCCTACCGAGGTGAGCGTGAATAATTTAATTTTGAATTTTTCATGTCTATCCTTGTGTCCTTGGGTGGACATTTTTTATTTTCACTCGGAGGTGAACACATTGCCAAACGCAAAGGTTTTAGAAGCAAAAAAGCAGGCTGTTGCTGAACTCTCCGAAAAACTCGGCGCCGCTATTACAGGTGTTGTTGTTGATTACAAGGGTATCACCGTTGCTGACGATACTGCTCTTCGTAAAGAGCTTCGTGAAGCAGGCGTACAATACTTTGTAGTTAAGAACTCTATCTTAAAGCGCGCAGTTGAGGGCACAGACCTCGGCGACATCACAAGCGTATGTGAAGGCACAACCGCTATCGCACTCGCTAACGAGGACTACACCGCAGCAGCAAGAATACTTTGCAAATTTGCCGACAGCCACGATAACTTCACAGTTAAATCAGGCTTCCTTGATGGCAAAGTTGTAAGTGTTGAAACCATCACAGAACTTGCA
>JAFPBM010000012.1 GCA_017424125.1 Clostridia bacterium
CTCTTCTCGCGCGCAACCGAGAGCATTGACTCAGACGCATCAACACCGATTACCTCTATTCCGCGTTTTGCAAACTCATTAGAAAACGAGCCTGTTCCGCAAGCCAAGTCAAGCATCAAGGTCGGTGCGCGGTCATAACGCTTAAAAAGGCCAAAGAGATATTCTCCACGGCCTTTATAATCAACATCTTCTGTTAAAATATCGTAAACGAAAGAAAAATCACCGTAACCGCCCATATTACTTTTCCATTCGGCTAAACACGAGTTCGTATCCGTTTGCGCCGTAAGAAAGCGACCTGTTTACGCGGCTGATTGTTGCGGTACTTGCGCCAACTGCATCCACAATTTCGCTATATACCTTTTTATCCGTAAGCATTTTCGCAACCGTAAAGCGTTGAGCAATGGCCTCAAGTTCCTTTACAGTACACACGTCTTCGAAAAATTTATAACACTCGTCAACGTTTTCAAGCGTGAGTACCGCCTTGAAAAAATCGTCCATATACGCATTCTTTAACTGTTTCATATTTCTTAACCCTTTCTAAGAGTGATTTATCACTTTACCATTTTAACACTAAAAAGAGCAAAAGTAAAGCATATTTTATTGAAATTATTTTTTCCTTGTGTTATTATTGTAAATAAGTAGTTTGGAGATGATTTTTTGGGTGCTATTGTTAACTTTTTCAGCATTATTTTAGGCGGTGCGATTGGCCTTTTGTTAAAACGCGGATTGCCGGAACGTTTTGAACGCGCACTTTTAAACGGAATGGCACTTTGCGTTATGCTCATAGGCATAAGCGGTGCCATTAAGGGTGAAAACACGCTGATTGCTATTATATCTATTGCTATTGGCGCAGTTATTGGTGAACTGCTTGATATTGACGGATTTGTAAACCGCGTTGCAAAGCGCATTGAAGACAAGTTATCAAGTGGCGGACGCGATGTTAAATTCGCACAAGGCTTTGTTACCGCTACGCTTTTGTTCTGCGTTGGTGCTATGGCGATTGTAGGCTCACTTGACAGCGGTTTATCTGGTGATAACAACACCCTTTACACGAAATCACTTATAGACGGTATTACCGCCGTTTGTTTTGCCGCAAATTTTGGGTTTGGTGTTCTTTTCTCCTCTATACCTATTCTTATATATCAAGGTGCAATAACACTCCTTGCGACGTTTGTAGCACCGTATCTCAACACCACAATTATAAACGAGATGACCTGTGTTGGTTCCCTTTTGATTATCGCGCTGAGTCTTAATATGCTTAATATTTGCAAAATTAAGGTTGCAAACTATATA
The DNA here is from genome assembly GCA_017424125.1 of Clostridia bacterium. GTDB lineage: Bacteria > Bacillota > Clostridia > Oscillospirales > Acutalibacteraceae > SIG589. The sequence goes on from JAFPBM010000012.1 coordinate 1,294, forward strand.
CCCGCAATATTTATACCTATTATTCTTTGTCAATTTATATAAAGGAGTTTTAATATGGCAGGAAGATATCAAAAACGCAGAATTAAAAAAAGTTATTATAAACGATTATCTATTGCTATTTGCGCTACATTAGCCGTATTACTTGCGGTGGTGCTTGCCGTTTGGGGTGTTTCTTCACTTATAACTGCAAAACCTGACAAGGATGCAAGTTCCACCATTTCTAACGTATCAAGCGAACCCGAAGTGCCACACAAGGTTGCATCGGCTACCGTTGTAAATACGGGCGATTTGCTTATACACTCCCCCGTTTTAAACGGTGCGAAGCAGACGGACGGCAGTTATGATTTTTCAGACATGTTCACACCTGTTGCTTCATATTTCAAAGATGCTGACCTTGCGGTTGCTAACCTTGAAGTAACACTCGGTGGTACCGAATCGGGCAAGTTTACGGGGTACCCCACGTTTAACACTCCCGACTCGCTTATTGACGGTGTTAAAAACGCGGGAATTGATTTGTTGCTTACCGCTAACAACCACAGTTACGACACGCGTCTTTTCGGTCTTAAACGCACCGTTAGCGTGTTAAAACAAAAAGGTATTGACCATCTCGGCACCCGTGAGGTTGCTGAAGACCCGCACTTTACGGTTAAAAACGTTAATGGGATAAACATTGGTATGGCGTGTTTCACCTATGAAAACGCTACAAGCACCCCCGGCAGAAAGTCCATTAACGGTAACCTTATGGCAGAAGAAGCGAATCCGCTTTTGAGTTCGTTCTCATACGGCAAGATTGATGAATTTTATGCCGAAGCCACCGCTATGATTAGTGATATGAAAGCGCAAAACGCCGACTGTGTTGTATTCTATATGCACTGGGGCGAAGAGTATCAGACAAAGCCTAACAACTGGCAAAAAACAATAGCACAAAAACTTTGCGACCTCGGTGTTGATATAATCGTTGGCGGTCACCCGCACGTTATACAACCGATTGAACTTTTGACAAGTGCAGACGGCACACACAACACCGTTTGCGTATATTCTCTCGGTAACGCTCTTTCCAACCAACGCAAAGAAGTTATGACCTCTTGCAAAACAGGTCACACCGAAGACGGAATGCTTTTCTATTATACGTTTGACAAATATAGTGACGGCAAGGTTGTGCTTTCGTCGGTTGACATTGTTCCTACTTGGGTTAACAAGTTCCCGTCGGGCGGGGTTAACAAATACAAGATTTACCCGCTTGAAAACGATGCGGATGCCGTTTCGGCTTTAGGTCTTAACACCGCAACTGCCAACAATGCAAAAGCCTCATACAAGCGCACGGCGGCACTCATCGGTGAGGGACTTACACGTTGTCAAAGTTTCCTTGACTGTGAAGTAAGATTTGTTATTGCAGAGCCTGTTTCTTCGGTAACACCGTAAAATAAACACAAAAAACCCCGAAAACGGGAGTTGCGGTTAGGGATTAAATGCCTAAAAAAGCAACTTTTTGCGGTCTAATGTGTTAAAACCCCACGATACGCGTCAGCGTTACCGTGGGGTTTTGCCTTTTATTCCACTAAA
>JAFPBM010000071.1 GCA_017424125.1 Clostridia bacterium
AAACTCGCGCATAAAGGGGAAAATATCGTTATTATAGGTTGTTGTGGCAAGGACAAGTTTGCCGTAACGGAAGGCGTCTTCAACCGCCTCTGCCATATCACATCTTGCCAAATCGTTCACAACCACCTTTGGACAACCGCATTTTTTAAGTTCTTCTTCCAATAGTTCAACAGCCGCCTTTGTGTTGCCGTAAATGGATGTATATGCAATCAACACACCCTCGCTCTCGACCGAGTAGGACGACCAAATATTATAAAGATTTATATAATAAGAAAGATTTTTCGACAAAACGGGGCCGTGAAGAGGACAAATGGTTTCAATTGTGAGCGCCGCCGCTTTTTTTAGAACCGACTGCACCTGTGCGCCGTATTTGCCGACAATACCTATATAATATCTGCGTGCCTCACAAGCCCAATCTTCGTCCGCATCGGTTGCGCCGAATTTGCCGAAACCGTCGGCTGAAAAGAGCACTTTATCCTTACTGTCATAGGTCATTATAACCTCGGGCCAATGTACCATAGGTGCGGTTATGATAGATAAGATGTGTGCGCCGAGTGCGAGCGTGTCGCCCTCTTTTACTATAATTCTTCTATCTTGGAAATCGGTGCCGAAGAAGTTATTCATCATAGTAAATGCCTTTAAAGAAGCGACAATAAGTGCATCTTTGTATTTTTCCGCAAAGCGCATAATGTTTGCCGAATGGTCAGGCTCCATATGTTGTACTATAAGATAATTCGGTGTTCTACCCTCAAGTGCGGTTTCTAAGTTTTCAAGCCATTCATCGCCGAAATTTTTATCAACCGTATCCATAACGGCAATTTTTTCATCCAAAATAACGTAGGAATTGTATGCCATTCCGTTGGGAACGATATACTGTCCCTCAAACAAATCAATATCTCTGTCATTCACGCCGATATATTTAATATCCTTTGATATAAACATTCCTTTTCCTCCAAAAACATTATATATTTATTATATCTAATTTTAGAAGAATTGGCAACTGTTTTTAATAGCAAAAACCCCGCTCAAAACATAAAACAGAAACCGCGACCTAAAGGTCACGGTTTCTGTTTTATGGTCCGAGTGACAGGAGTTGAACCTGCGGCCTCTTGAACCCCATTCAAGCGCGCTACCAAAACTGCGCCACACCCGGAAATATGTACCCACCCAGCGGGTGGGTTTGTTTGTTTAATTAGTCAACAAAGCCTGTCTCTACAAGTCTTACAAGCTCTTCTGCTGCGGCTGCTTCATCCGAACCGTCTGCAATTATGCGAATCTGCGTTCCGCCAACAATTCCAAGAGAAAGCACGCCTAAAAGACTTTTTGCGTTAACGCGGCGCTCTTCTTTTTCTACCCAGATGGAAGACTTAAACTCGTTCGCTTTCTGGATGAAGAAAGTGGCAGGTCTTGCGTGTAGGCCAACCTGATTCTGAACTACTACATCTTTAACACACATGCTTCATTCTCCTTAAATAGAATTTGTATTCTTTCTACTCAACTATTATACCACAATATATCAAACAGTCAACACAATTGATACGGTTTGTTTTAACTTTTTCGTTTTTATCCAAAATCTCAACATTTTCAGTCAAACTTTTTTGTGCAAAAAGCCCACTGTTTTTCCATTTGTTTAGTTATTTTTGTTAAGGCTTTGAATAAACTCTTTTTCTTTTTGTGTTAAATTTGCATCGTTTAACATTTCGGGACGTTTATTATAAGTCGTCAAAATTGCCTGTTCGCGACGCCATTTTTCGATGTTTGCGTGATGTCCCGAAAGCAAAACGTCGGGCACTTTTTTACCGCGCCATTCGGCAGGGCGGGTGTACTGCGGATATTCGAGAAGTCCCGCAAAGTGACTTTCATCCTGAAAACAAATATCGTCCGACAGTACGCCCGGCAACATACGAGATACGGCATCTGTTACGACAACCGCCGCCATCTCGCCGCCTGTCAGCACGTAATCCCCGATTGAGATTTCCTCGTCCACAATTTCTTCCAAAACGCGTTCATCAACACCCTCGTAATGTCCGCAAAGG
>JAFPBM010000072.1 GCA_017424125.1 Clostridia bacterium
AACATTCGCCTGCGGCATCGTCACGGGTGCGACCGATAACGCGGAAACGAGTATAATCTTCAACCATAACAATGTGTGTGTTACCGCCCGATACCATAAGGCACAAAAAAGGTGGCTTTAATTCGGTATCTATGTAGTTGGCGGCAATGTGAGAACGCAGATGGTGAACGGGGATAAGCGGAATGTTTAAGGATAGCGCAAGTCCCTTTGCAAAGTTAACACCGACAAGCAATGCGCCGATAAGACCCGGTGCAAAAGTTACGGCAACCGCCTCTAAATCGGCATATGTTATACCCGCGTCGGTAACCGCCTTTTCAACCACCTGTGCTATCGCTTCGGTATGACGGCGTGACGCTATTTCGGGCACTACGCCTCCGTATATTTTATGTTCTTCAATCTGTGTTGCAACGACGTTTGAAAGAACTTCTCTTCCGCGCACTACCGCCGCGGCGGTTTCGTCGCAAGAAGATTCAATTGCAAGAATTATCATACGTAAACTCCCTTGTCATTAAACTTGCATTTTCTTTAGGACTGTCATAAAAATTTTTCCTTGTGCCAACCTGCTTGAAACCTGATTTTTCATAAAGGTTTATAGCGGGTAAATTGCTTTCTCGCACCTCAAGCGTGATAAAGGCAAGTTTGTTTTCTTCCGCGTATTTTATAAGTGCGTCTACAAGCCGTTTGCCTATGTGAAAACCGCGAAATTCGGGCAAAACCGCAATGTTAGTAACGTATCCCTCATCAACCACGTGGGACAGTCCCGCGTAACCTATAACGTCGCCTTGTCCGTTTTCGCACACAAAGAATTTTGTGTTAGAGTTATATGCCTCTAAAATTGTTTTTTCACTCCACGGGTGTGAAAAACAAACTTCTTCAATTTTTGCCACTGCGGTCGCATCGCCTGCTTCAAAAGGGCGAATGGAAAAACTGTATTTAGAAAGTTTTTCTTTTAATTCGTCTCGGCATTTTTTATACGTTTCAAGTGAAAAACCGTACGGGTCCGAAACGTCAAGCACAATTATTTTTTTATCGGCAACGCCTAAAGATAAAAGTGCTTGTTTATGGCTTCCCGTCATACAAAAGAAAATATCGGCAAGTAGGTCTTCGCGCGTAAACTGCTTTGAATTACCCGAAAGATTTATGTTTATTTCAGAAAGTGCATCTACGCTGTGAGCGCAATATTCACTGCCGTCGGCAAAAAGACCGCGGCTTTCTACTGAAAATTCGGGACATAAAGTACTGTAAATTGCCGCCGCCATGGGACTGCGGCAGGTGTTGCCTGTGCAAACAAATAAAACTTTTTTCATCGTTTTGCCTCGTACCAGGTTTTTCCAAATGCTGCATCAACAGAAAGGGGAAGTGACAGCATTGCGGCATTTTCCATCTCTTCGGTTATAATATTGCAAACCGTTTCTGCCAAATCTTCTCTTGCCTCAACTATTAGTTCGTCGTGCACCTGTAAGATGAGTTTAGCGTCAAGTTTTTCGCGTGTGAGTCGCTCAGACACGCGAATCATAGCAATTTTAATAATATCGGCGGCGGTGCCTTGAATAGGCATGTTTCTTGCAACGCGTTCGCCGAAAGCGCGCAACATTCCGTTCGATGATGAAAGTTCGGGCAGATAACGTCTTCTGCCGAAAAGTGTAGTAACAAATCCGTCACGTTTTGCATTTTCAATGGTCGAATTCATATATTCGTCAACCTGCGGATAGGTTGCAAGATAACCCTTTATATATTTGTCCGCTTCTGCGCGGGTAACGCCGATATCTTTTGAAAGTGAAAAAGCGCCTATGCCGTAAACAATTCCAAAGTTTACAGCCTTTGCATGTGAACGCATAGTGGGGGTGACAAACTCTACGGGCACGTCGAACACCTCACTCGCTGTGAGGGTGTGAAT
>JAFPBM010000073.1 GCA_017424125.1 Clostridia bacterium
CAACGTTGACACAAAAATTGTTGTTACATTAAGTTACAATAAAGGTACGCCCACCACTCCACCGACAGAAACTACTTCTTCTAACACCGAAAACTAAACCTTACTTTCCCCCGACTTTTTGTCGGGGGTTTTGTTTGTTTTAACGCTTAAATATTGACTTTGAGGTGTTAAAATGGTATTCTATTAATGTTAAAAGGGAGGGTTTGCCGTGCCGAGATTTTTTAAGGAATTTTTCCAGTCCGAACCGTTTATTGACGGCGATGATGCAAAGCACATTTTACGCTCGTTGCGTATGACGGTGGGCGAAAAATTAACCGTTTGCGACACCAAAGGTTTTGACTATTCGTGTGTGATTTCGGCGTGCTCGGATAATCGGGTGGACCTTGAAATCAAGGAAAAACGAAAAAACGATACCGAACCGACAATCTTCGTCACCCTTTACCTTTGTCTGACAAAAGGCGACAAAATGGACTTGGCGGTTCGACAAGCCGTTGAAATGGGGGCTAGCCAAATTGTGCCCGTGCTTTCAACCAACTGTGTGTCGCGTCCTGACGAGAAGTCGTTAAAGAAAAAGCAGGAAAGATGGCAAAAAATTGCCGACGAAGCGGCTGGTCAAAGCGGACGGGGAATTTTACCCAAAGTCTGCGAAACACTATCGTTTAATGAGGCTGTAATTTCGGCAACAAACGATGATTTATGCGTATTTTGTTATGAGTTGGCAACCGAAAATTTGGACACTATCGACGATAATATCAAAACCGTTTCGGTAATAATCGGTCCCGAGGGCGGTTTTACGGTGCCTGAGGCAGAAACGTTAGCAAAAAACGGCGCAAAAACCGTCAGTTTAGGCAAGCGCATCTTACGTGCCGAGACCGCACCGGTAGCGGCTCTGGCTGCCGTTATGCTCAAAAGCGGGAATATGTAAATTTGGTTTTTTAGGTTAAATTTAGGTGATACAATGCTCAAAAAATATATAGGCGACAAGGCTTTTTACCGTTTTGTTTTAGCCATCGCTGTTCCCATTATGCTACAAAACGGCATCACAAACTTTGTAAATATGCTGGACAACATTATGGTTGGCAGAATCGGTACTGCCGCCATGACAGGTGTTTCGGTTGCAAATTTACTGATTTTTGTTTTTACCCTTTGCATTTTCGGCGCCGTTGCGGGTGTCGGTATTTTTGGCGCTCAATACTACGGTAAAAACGACCAACAAGGTCTTCAATATTCTTTGCGCTTTAAAATTATACTTTCCTTGATATTGACCGTCAGCGGAATTTTATTATTTCAATTTTTCGGTGACACTTTAATCAGTCAATATCTAAAAGGCGAAGGCAGTGCTGAAGAAATTGCAAAGGCGTTTGATTCTGCAAAGGATTACCTACGGGTAATGATGCTTGGGTTTATACCCTTTGCAATAACGCAAAGTTATTCAAGCACCCTGCGCGAAACGGGCGAAACAATGCTTCCGATGAAAGCAAGTATTATCGCCGTTATAGTCAATTTGTGCTTTAACTATGTATTAATTTTTGGTGTAGCGCCCTTGAATATCCCCGCTTTGGGTGCAACAGGCGCTGCTATCGCAACCGTTTTGTCGAGATTTGTCGAAGCAGGAATTGTAATAATCTGGACACACAGCCACAAAGAGAAAAACCCTTATATCGTCGGTCTTTTCAAGAACTTCACCGTTCCTTTCTCGCTTTCAATCAATATGCTTAAAAAAGCAGTTCCTTTGATTTTAAACGAAACGTTATGGGCAACAGGTGTTGCAATGCTTAACCAAAGTTATTCAACCTTGGGTGTTGACGTTGTTGCCGCAAACAATATAGCCGAAACTTTCTGGAAACTTTTCTCGGTTGTGTTTATCGCAACGGGTAGCGCTATTGCTATAATTGTGGGGAATATGCTCGGCGCAGGTAAATTAAACGAGGTTATGGATACCACAAGAAAACTCATAACCTTCGGTGTATTAACCAGCGTTTTTATGGGTGGTCTTTACATTATCGCATCACCGTTTATACCGCTTCTTTACAACACGGAGCAAAACGTCCGCACGCTTGCAACGGGAATTATGATACTCAGCGCTATTGCAATGCCGTTTGACTCGATGGCTCATTCCTCTTATTTCACATTGCGCTCGGGCGGAAAATCGCTCATAACGTTCATTTTTGACTGTGGATTTATGTGGTGTGTTTCGGTACCGCTCGCATTTGTGCTCTCAC
>JAFPBM010000074.1 GCA_017424125.1 Clostridia bacterium
GGTAATGTGGTTTGAAAGAGTTTTTTCTGTCTAAAAAGGGTATAATTATAACCGTTTCTTCTGCCGTGGTATTGGCTGTTGCTACCGCGGTACTGCTTTTGTGTTTATTAAAAAAGCAACCGCCCGCAACCGTAACGGTAGCACCGCAGTCGTCAAGCGAAATGCAAACGTCCTCAGAGGTACCGGAAGAAATTATGCTTAATATAACTTCGCACGAAAAGGAAGATACCACCACAACTGTGGACAACACCTGTTTCGTCGGCACCTGTGACCCCGCGCATCCATTAACCCTTAACGGTGAGGTGGTTGAATGTGATGATAGCGGTGTTTTTACGGTTGAAAAACAACTGAAAATCGGCGCAAACACCTTTACTTTTTCTCATAAAGGCGTAGAAAAAACGTATATCGTGCGGTACCGTTTTGTTGTTATACAGTCCTATTCCCCAAGCGGAAAACAAACCTATGACAGCGGCTCTTCGTTTTCGGTTACGGTTTGTGCAAGGAAGGGTAGCACGGTTACGGCAACCTTTGAGGGCAAAAAGATAACCCTCAAAGAAACTATGTCCAACGAAGAAAATAAAAACGAAGATTTTACATACTATTCGGGAAGTTTCTCTCTGCCGAGCGGTAACACGCAAAACAAAAATCTCGGTAAAGTTACCTTCTTTGCACAGTATAAAGAATATAGCGAAACCTACAGTTCCGGTGATATAATCTGTAAAAAAGCCAACATACCCGTCGTTGCGGAAATAGTGGCTTTCTCGGCAGAAACGTTTGACGGCGACGGCACAAACGACCTTTCGCGCCCAACAAATAACTATCTCCCCGCGGGCACGGTCGACTACATAACAGGTACCGCTTACAAGGGAGATATCAAGTACTATAAACTCCGCTACGGAAAGAGCGTTGCAGCAAACAAAAAACTTTCCCCGGGCAACAAAAAGGTCACCGTAACGCGTGAATATGCAGGTTCTTTGCCCGACGGAAACAATTTGTCGGTAGCAAAGGTTGAACAGTCAAAACGCTTTACTAAGATTACGCTTAATACCGATTGGAAAGCGCCTTTTACCTTCAGCCTTTTGCCCCAAACCTATAACAATCCCGCCATACGCGACTACACCGTGACGGCGGTAACCTGCGAATATGCAGAGATAAAGTTTTGTTATTCCAAATCGCTTAGCGGTGAAATTGCGTTCGGCAGCAATAATCCACTATTCAAAAGCGCAAAAATCACAAAAAGCGGAAACGAATACGTGCTACGCCTTTATCTTCGCAGAAAAGGGCAGTTCTACGGTTGGGATGCATCATATAATAACCAAGGCCAACTAACTTTCACCTTTTTGCACCCCGCAGAAACCAAGAAAGCCAACAATGCCTATGGTATAGATTTGACGGGCGTTAAAATAATGCTCGACGTCGGACACGGCGGTATTGACAGCGGTGCCGTAGGAATAAACGGACTACTTGAAAAAGAGCGTAATTTGTTTTTGGCAAACAAAACCCGCATAGAACTTGAAAGCATCGGCGCGACGGTTTTAATGAACCGAACGACCGATAAAACTTTCGATTCCGACGAACGTTGCAAGGCGCTTAAAAACGCAAAGCCCGATTTGTGCATAGCAATTCATCATGATTCAAGTACCTCGACAAAACCGAACGGTTTTGCCGCGCTTCACTTTACGCTATTTTCAAGTCTTCCCACAAAATGTGTGTATAACGCTACGATGCAGGCAGGAATTTACAATATACCCGCATCACAAAACCGCAATCGCTTCCAGTGGCATTATTATTACGTTGCGCGCATGACCGATTGCCCCGTAGTTTTGATGGAAAACGGATTTATGACGGGTAATCTTGACCGCGTGGGAATAGCAAGCGAAAGCGTAAACACTCAAAAAGCCAAGGCGATTACGCGCGGCGTGGCAGAGTATTTCAAGCAAATATACATTGAAATGCCCAAAGAGCCCGAACCGCCCGTGTCTTCGACTCCGCCTGTATCTTCGTCACAGCCACCCGTATCGTCATCGGAACCGCCTGTATCATCACAGCAACCCGCCGAGAGCGAGCCTGAGCCAACTGAAAGTGAGCCTAAAGAGCCAAGTGACGACGACACAGTATCGTCAGAACACTCTACATCATCACAAGAACAAACCCCGTAACTTACGGGGTTTTATTTTTGATTGCTTTATTCATTATAGTATGATATACTATAATAGATTTAGTATGTAACTGAAAGAAGGTTTTTGCTTGTCGGAACAGTCAAACAGTTTAAAGAAAAAGGCTTTCGGCGGATTTATATGGACGTTTGGTGAGCGAATCGGCGCGCAACTCGTATCACTCGTTGTTTCAATAATTTTAGCACGTCTTTTGTTGCCGAGCGACTATGCCATAGTCGGTGTAGTTACAATATTTTTTAACTTTGCCAACGTTATAGTAGCGGGCGGACTCAATACCGCGCTCATACAAAAAAAGGACAGCACAGCTGAAGATTATTCCACCATTCTTTATACGAGTCTCGCGGTTTCAGTTATAATATACGTGGTTTTGTTCTTTACGGCGCCGTTAATCGCAAAGGCGTATGAAATGCCTCTTATAGTGCCCGTAATACGAATAATGGCGCTGATGGTTATAATAAACGCTGTAAAATCAATACTTACGGCTTATATTGCAAATACCTTACAGTTCAAAAAAATGTTTATTGCCACAATGGCGGCAACGCTTATTTCCGCCGCGATAGGCATTTCCATGGCGCTTATGGGATTTGGTGTTTGGGCGCTTGTTGCGCAGCAAATGTTTAATTCCATAGCATCGACTGCAGCGCTCTTTATAACTACAAAGTGGAAGCCGATTGCGGTTTTTTCCGTAAAGAGTTTCAAAGAACTTTTTGGCTTCGGCTGGAAGATTTTTGCCACCTCAGTCATAAGCACTATTTATGATGAAATAAATCCCATAATAGTTGGCCTTAAATTTTCGGCGGTTGACCTTTCATTTTATACCAAGGGCAAAAATTTCCCGAGTCTTTTAAACGGTACTATTAACCAAACTTTATCCACCGTACTTTTCCCTGTTATGTCAAAGGTGCAGGATGACATATCCGCCGTGCTTTCAATAACAAGACGTTATATTCGTGTGGCAACCTATGTCATATTCCCGCTTATGTGCGGATTCTTTGCGGTGTCGGAAAGTTTTGTGCGTCTGCTTTTGACCGAAAAATGGATGGGAGCCGTACCGTACGTTCAAATTTTCTGTATTTCGTATATGTTTGATATGATACAGGTTGGCAATCTGCAAACCATAAAAGCAATCGGCAGTAGTGATATAAGTTTGGTTTTGGAAATAATTAAAAAATCATCATACTTTGTA
>JAFPBM010000075.1 GCA_017424125.1 Clostridia bacterium
AACGTTTCTGTAAGACTGCGCGACGTTAACGAACTGTTTATGGATACAGGTCTTGGTCGCGACGGTTATTCTATGATTGGTCAGGGTAAAATTGATACAATTATCAGTTCAAAGTCACAGGAACGCCGCGATATTTTCGAAGAAGCGTCAGGTATTTCAAAATACCGCTATAGAAAAGCCGATGCCGAGCGCAAACTTGCCGCTGCAGACGATAATATGATTCGTCTTAAGGACATTTTCTCAGAACTTGAAAGCCGCGTTGGTCCTTTGGAAGAACAAAGCAAAAAAGCACAAAAGTTTTTGGAATATGCGGATACCAAACGTGAACTTGAAATCGGCATCTGGATGCATACACTAAACAATTCGAAAGACGCTATTCGTAATCAGGATAGTAAAATTGCCGTCTGTGAAGCACAGTACGGTGAAGTTGACGCGCTTTTATCGCAGTATGAAACTGATATTGAAGCCAATTCAATGAATTCTGCAAATATAACGTCAACTATCGACCAACTTCGCACAAGTTCTGCCCACTTTGAAGAACAAGCGGCGGTTTTAAGCGGTGAAATTGCCGTTTTGCAAAACACAATCGTACATAACAACGAAACGGTAGAGCGTATTGAACGTGAAATCGAAAATATTGCCGTAAACGATGCGGCAGCCCTTACTGAGATTGAGGGTAAAAAGGCAGAAATTGCGAATAAGAAGGAAAGAATTACCGAACTTGAACTCAAGGCATCTGAAACAAGTGAAGAACTTAATTCACTCCTTAGCGATAGCGAGGGTATTTCAAAAAGTATAGAAGAACTTTCGCTCAAAATTAACGCTCTGTCTGCACAGGGCTCTGATTTCCGCGTTATGATGGTAACCGCTCAATCTTCAATTGATGAGATTACAAACAGACTTACAGGTTTAGATGCTGTTATTTCCGAGAAAACCGAAGAGGTTTCAAAACTTTCTTCAGAACTTGATGAAACCAACGCGCTTTTAGATAATATTGAGGAAACAATCAATTCTTGTACAAATTCTCTAAAAGGTTATGAACTGCGCTTTACGTCGCGTAAAGAGGGCGTTGAATCTGCAAAAGCAAAACTTGACGAAATTCGTCTTGATATTGAAAGCAAAAAGCATAAAATCGAAACACTTGAAGACCTTGAGAAAAATATGGAGGGATTCAACTATTCGGTTAAAAAGGTCGTATCCGAGTCCAAAAACGGTATGTTAAAAGGTATATACGGACCTGTTTCACGTATAATCTCGGTTGATAGTGAATATTCGGTTGCTATTGAGGTCGCTCTCGGTAACGCAATGCAGAACATCGTCGTTGAATCAGACGCCGATGCAAAACGTGCTATCGCTATGCTTAAATCGGGCAACCACGGAAGAGCAACATTCTTGCCCGTCGCAACTATTAAAGCAAAGAAATATGATACCGACGGAACAGAGAATATGTTCGGTTTTGTCGGTATTGCATCCGACCTTGTCTCTTGTGACGCTAAATATAAGGAAATTATCAAATACTTGCTTAGCGGTACTGTTGTTGCAGATGATATTGATAGTGCAACCTCCATTGCCAAAAAGACAGGTTATAAATTAAAAGTTGTGTCTTTGGACGGACAGGTCGTAAATCCGGGCGGTTCGCTTACGGGTGGTTCGCTTTCAAAACAGGCGGGACTTTTGAGCCGCAGCGGAGAAATCGAAAAATTAAAGGCAACTATAGAAAAATTAACTCAAAAAGAAACCGAAGCAGAGGCGTTTTATAATAATGCAGTTGCAGATTTGGCGTCGGTTGAAGCCGATATTGTTAACGCCAAGGCGGAACTCACAACGGCTAACGAGGATAAAATCAGAACTCTCGGTGAACTTAAACGTATATCTGAACTTAAACTTGCCGCAGAATCTTCTTATAATAGTGCCCTTAACGAGAAAGAAACCTCAGGAGAGAAGATAAAAGAATATACTGCAGTTGTTGAAAAAGCATTGGCAGATATTGAAAAAATTGACGCGGATAAAGCGAAGGTGCAGTCGGAAATTGACAGTATGTCGGGTGGTAGAGATACACTTTCTGCAAAACGCGAGCAGATTACTAATATGCTTACCGAATACCGTCTTAATATCGTTGAGATTGAAAAGGATATTGAGAATCTTACTTCAACCTGCACACAACTCGAACAATCAATCGGCAACCGCACAGAGCAGACAGGTCTTCTTAATGCGGAAAAAGACGGACTTATTTCTAAAAACACTGAGATTGAACAACAGATTGTTACAATTGAGGGTAATATTGAGGGGCTAAAGAACGAAAAAACTGCCGCAGAGGCAAAAATTGAAGCCCTTATTAACGAGAGAAACGAGATGGAAAAAGGTTCGCATGAGATGCGCGTAAAAGAGCGCGAAGCAGCACAAAAACGTGAAACTCTCGGCGGCGAACTTGCCCGTCTTAACGAGCGTAGAGAATCTATGCTTCGTGAACTTGATGACGTTGTTAAGCGTCTTTATGATGAATATCAGTTAACACGCAGCGAAGCAGAGGAAATGGGAATTGTAATAGATAATCTTTCCGACGCAAAACGTAATCTTGCCGAAATCAAGAGTAAAATCCGTTCTCTCGGCAATGTTAACGTCGCCGCAATCGAGGAATATAAAGAGGTTAGTGAACGCTATAACTTTATGTCCGAACAGATTGCCGATATTGAAAAATCGCGTGAAGAACTTAATAAACTCATCAATCAACTCACGTCGCAAATGCAGGAAATCTTTTCAGAAGGTTTTGCAAAAATCAGCGCCGCGTTCTCTAAAACCTTTTCCGAACTCTTTGGCGGCGGCTCGGCAGAACTCGTGCTTTCCGACCCTGCAAATATTCTTGAAAGCGGAATTGAGATTGTTGCAAAACTACCCGGTAAGAACGTTCCGAGTCTTGACGGCCTTTCGGGCGGAGAAAAAGCACTTATCGCCCTTTCAATTTACTTTTCGATTATGCGCGTAAGCGCACCGCCTTTCTGCTTCTTGGACGAGGTTGATACAGCACTTGATGATATTAACGTTGACCGCGTGGCAAACTATATGAGCAGAGCAGATTTCGGCACGCAGTTTATCTGCATAACCCACCGTCGCGGAACAATGGAAGCCGCCGATATGCTTTACGGTGTTACAATGCAAGAAAAGGGTATTACAAAACTTTTAGAACTCAACGTGTCCGAACTCGAAAAGAAACTTATGCTTAATAAGGAGTAAAAATGGGATTTTTCAGTAAAATTGGTGAGGGACTTAAAAAAACACGCAACAGTCTTTCGTCAGCCGTAAATAACGTTTTAAAAAGTTTTACAAAAATTGATGAAGAACTTTTTGAAGAACTTGAAGAAATTTTAATAACCTGTGATATTGGTGTTGCTACATCAACATATATCTGCGATATTTTGCGCGAACGTGTAAAAGAAGAGCGTATAACAGACCCTGATGCAATTCGCACTCTCTTAAAGGAGATAATTGCCGATATGCTTGATGGCGACTGCGAGTTAAATCTATCTACAAAACCCTCCGTTATACTTGTAATAGGTGTAAACGGTGTTGGTAAAACCACAACCATCGGCAAACTTGCAAGTAACCTTAAAAAACAGGGTAAAAACGTTGTCTTAGGTGCTGCAGATACCTTCAGAGCCGCAGCAATTGACCAACTCGGTGTCTGGGCAGAGCGTAGCGGCGTTTCAATGGTAAAGAGTCTTGAAGGCACCGACCCGGCATCGGTTGTATTTGATACTATTTCTTCTGCAAAAGCGCACGGCGCAGACGTTATAATTTGTGATACTGCGGGTAGACTTCATAACAAGAAAAATCTTATGGACGAACTTGCAAAAATGTATCGCGTAATTGCAAGAGAATTGCCCGATGCATCGGTTGAATCCTTGCTTGTTTTAGATGCCACAACCGGACAAAATGCAGTTAATCAAGCAAATGAGTTCAAAAAGGTTACACCTCTTACGGGTATTGTACTGACAAAACTCGACGGCACAGCCAAAGGCGGTGTTGTTTTAGCAATAAAACACGAACTTGGTATACCCGTTAAATATATCGGCGTTGGCGAGGGAATTGACGATTTACAACCGTTTGACCGCGTTGCATTTGCAGACGGGCTTTTCGGTAGCGAGGAATAGTTTATGAAATACTTTATTGCAACAAAAAATCAGCATAAAATCGTTGAATTTGAACGCATTTTATCACAACTCGGTATTGAACTTATATCCGAAAAAGATTTGGATAAACCGTTGCCCGACGTTGAAGAGAACGGTTTAACGTTTGAAGAAAACGCTCTAACTAAGGCAGAGTTTGCTTGCAAACAAACAGGTCTTGTTTCCTTGGCAGACGATAGCGGACTTTGCGTTGACGCTTTAGACGGCGCACCCGGTGTCTTTTCTGCAAGATATTGCGGCAGACACGGTGACGATGCCGCTAATAATAAAAAACTTTTAAACGAACTTCAAAACGTACCGATGGAGAAACGCACCGCGCGTTACGTTGCGGCGGTTGCCTGTGTTTTCCCGGACGGCAGAAAAATTGTTGTTCGCGGTACCTGCGAGGGACATATTGCTTTTGAGGAAAGCGGTAACAATGGCTTTGGATACGACCCGTTGTTTATATCGAAACTTGGCAGATTCGGCGAGGTTTCCGCAGAGGAAAAAGATTCCATAAGCCATAGGGCAGAAGCACTTATTAAATTAAAGGCAGAACTTGAGAAAATATATAAAGAGGGATAACATGCTAACAAGTAAACAACGCGCACAACTTCGAGCGCTTGCAAATTCGATTGATACTATTTTTCAAATTGGCAAGACAGGCGTTGGCGACCAGATAAAAAAACAGGTTGAGGATGCACTCGAAGCACGCGAACTTATTAAACTTCGCGTTTTGGAAACCTCACCGCAAACAGCAAGGGAAGCGGCGGATGAAATTGCAGAAGCGGTTGGTGCCGATGTAGTACAGGTAATCGGCTCACGTTTTGTGCTATATAAAGAAAGCAAAGAAAACAAAAAAATCGTTTTGGTAAAGAAAAATGGATAACGTTGCTATTTTTGGTGGCACTTTTAATCCGTTCCATAACGGTCATCTTGAGATAATAAATACACTCGTTTCTTCTGATGCGTTTGATAAAATATTGATTATACCTACCAATATTCCACCTCATAAAAATGCACCAATGCTTGCAAGCGGGGAAGACAGACTTACTATGTGTTCTCTTGCGCTAAAGAATTTTAAAAACGTTGAGGTGTGCGATATTGAACTTCGTCGCAACGGACCGAGTTATACCATTGATACGGTCAGAGAACTCAAAAAACTATATAATGCCGACGTACACGTTGTATGCGGTGGCGATATGATTACAACTCTTTACAGTTGGAAAAACTATAATGAGTTAATAAAATATGCTAAATTTGTCGCATTCAGACGTGTTGGTACGGATAATAGCGACTTTGATTTGGCTGTAGAAAAGATACGTCTTGACGGCGGTTTTGTCACCGTTATTGATGCTGATATTACCGATGTTTCATCAACCGTAATAAGAAACGGCGACAGCAGCAAATTACCTGTTGCCGTAAGTGAATATATAAAAGAAAAGGGGTTATACAGTGTTTAAAATTGATGAATATAAAACCCTTTTGAAACAAAGACTTACAGAAAGCAGATACGAACATTCACTCTGCGTTGCGGATGAGATTGTTCGCCTTGCGAAAATGTACGGCGGCGACGTGGAAAAGTGTTATATAGCGGGACTTCTCCATGACGTTATGAAAAACGCACCCGCAGAAGAACACTTGAAAATCTTTTCACAGTTTGGTATAATCCTATCTGATGTTGAAAAAAACGCAAAAAAACTTTGGCACGCGATGTCGGGCGCCTTGTACGTTGAATCGTTGCTTGATATTAACGATAAAGAGATTATAGACGCTATTCGTTATCATACAACGGCTCGCGCTAATATGACTCAACTTGATAAGTTGCTTTATATAGCCGATTTTACGTCGGCGGATAGAGATTATGACGACGTTGACGTTATGCGTTCGCTTGCCAATAAAGATTTGAATGCCGCTTTAAAATATGCAC
>JAFPBM010000076.1 GCA_017424125.1 Clostridia bacterium
CGGGAATTAACTCGGCAGTTGCCAAAAACGTCGTTGCATACCGCGAAGAAAACGGTGCATTCACAGACCGCAAACAACTCTTAAAGGTTAAAGGTCTTGGTGCAAAGGCGTATGAACAGTGCGCAGGATTCTTGCGCGTTGCAGGCGGCAAAAATCCGCTTGATAACACGTCGGTCCACCCGGAAAGTTACGCCGCCACCGAAAAACTTCTTGCAAAATACGGTATAAGCGTTAAAAATTTCACTCCGCAAGTAGTAGCGACAATTCCTTTCCCCGAGGACGACGTTTCGCTCACCGCCTTGGCAGATGAACTTGAACTTGGCGTACCCACACTCAAAGATATTATAAAAGAACTTAAAAAACCCGCACGTGACCCGCGTGACGAACTTCCCGCACCGCTTTTGCGCGACGGCAAAGTTATGGAAATTTCCGACTTGTCGGAGGGAATGGTGCTTACAGGCACGGTTCGCAATGTTATTGATTTCGGCTGTTTTGTCGATATTGGCGTACACGAGGACGGACTTGTCCACATATCACAAATCTGCGACCGCTTTATAAAACACCCGCTTGAAGCCGTTAAGGTCGGCGAGGTTGTAAAGGTCAAGGTTTTGTCGGTTGACGTGCAGAGAAAACGCATTTCTTTAACAATGAAATTTTAGTTTGAGGAGAAATTAAACATATGAACAGAGGCGATGGAAAAAGACTCAAAAACGTGGACCCGATGTATACCGTTGCATCCTTTATTATGGATAAACGCTATGACGCTATGAATATGATTACACTCGATTTACCGCTTGAGCCGATGCAGGAATATCTCAACGCCAAGCGTAAAGAGGACGTAAATATCAGCCATATGGCGCTGATTTTATCGGCATATCTGCGCACCGTTGCGGAATATCCGCTACTTAACCGCTTTATTATGAACAAACGCCCATACGCACGTAACGAGTTTACGGTTGCTATGGTTGTGCTGAAAGCGGGACATGCGGACAACGGCACTATGTCTAAAATGTGGTTTAACCCCGAAGACACGATTTTTGACGTTAATAATACAATAAACAAATATGTTGAAGAAAACCGCGCAACGCCCGAAAACAACGGCACCGAAAAACTTATTAAAATTCTTTTAAGTTTACCCGGTCTGCTTACCGTTGGTGTTGCAATCATTAAATGGCTTGACAGGCACAATCTACTCCCCAAAGCAATTATTGATATGTCGCCGTTCCATAACAGTCTTGTTATATCAAACCTTGCATCTATCCGTACCAATCATATTTATCACCACTGTTACGAATTTGGTACTTCAAGTGTATTTTTCACAATGGGTAACACTCGCGAGGTGCCAAAACGCAAGGGTAAAGAGATTGTTTTTGAAAAATGTATGCCTTTAGGCGTTGTAATGGATGAACGCATCTGCTCGGGCAGTTATTTTGCCATTGCGTTCCGCCGTTTCAAGCACTATTTAACCCACCCCGAATTGCTTGAAACACCGCCTGTAGAAGTCTTAAAGGACCCCGATTTATAAAAATTAAATTCAGTTGCATAAAAGTTGCACGTTTTTGTGCAACTTTTTTTATTTTTATAGGGTATTTATGAGAGACTTTCTCAATACAAAACAGGAGTTGTAAAAAAATGACATTAGAAAATTTTAATTATCGAACGGACCCGTTGTTTTTGCGCAATCAATTTGATTGCTTTTCGGAAACAAAAATCAATCTCCCACTTTTGCTCCTTCTGTAGAACAC
>JAFPBM010000077.1 GCA_017424125.1 Clostridia bacterium
ACACATTCACCCGCCTTGAGTTCTACGCCGTCAACCGTTAATTCACCGTCGACACAGAGAATGGATGAAAAACTGTCTTCGCCCACAGAAACTGTTTTCTCGCCTTTTATTTCGTGGCGGATTGCGGTGAAATATTCGCAACTTGCCAAAACGTCGTTTTGCGGTTTGCCAAACGGAATTTTGGGGGCTGTGCGCTCGGTTACGTCAAGTGCTTTATCGATGTGCAGTTCACGCGGTTTTCCGTCCGCGCCCAATCTGCCGAAATCGTACACACGGTAGGTGCAGTTGGAGTTTTGTTGAATTTCTGCGATTAAAATGCCCTCACCTATTGCGTGGATTGTACCAGCGGTTATAAAGAAGCAGTCGCCCTTTTTAACGGGTACTTTATTAAGCACGTCGGTCAAGGTATTATCATCGATGCGCTTTTTAAACTCCTCGCGACTGATTTCTTCCTTGAATCCGTAATAAAGACAAGCGCCCTCATCACAATCGACAACGTACCACATTTCGGTCTTGCCAAACTGATTTTCATTTTTAAGAGCATATTCGTCGGTTGGATGAACCTGAACAGAAAGTGACTGTTTTGCGTCTATAAGTTTTATAAGTATAGGAAAAAACTGAAAACGCTGTGCGTTGTTACCAAGACATTCTTCACCGAGTATATCTATTATTTCGCTTAAAGTTTTACCATCATATTCCCCCTCGGTTCCTATGCTTTGGCCGTCTTTATGACAGGAAAGCACCCAAGCCTCTGCCAGTGGGTTTTTATCGCTTTCCATTTTATAATCGTCACGCAGACGCGTGCCGCCCCAAATATAGTCTTTAAATGCGGGTTTTAGTTTAATTGGCTGCATTTTCATTCCTCCGTACAGTTCATTAACCTATATTATACGCCTTTTCGCCGCTTTTCGCAATATTTTGTTGCAAATTTTTGTGCTTTTTGTTACAATTGTTTCGGGTGATAAAATTGAAGAAAAATCCTAACATTTTGGAAAGATTGAAAATCAAGGAAGAAAAAGCCGGAGTCCGTCGTTTATCGGTTGACAGCGCTTTTGGCAAAACCTGTAAAGTGGTTTACATAATATCTTTTGTTTACGCATTATGCATTAAACTTATATATATGTTGAGCACCTATTTTCAGGCGTCATACGTTATTAAAAACACAGGCTATGAAAACCTGACTGCGCATCAACTTTCACAGTATTCGGACGTTAAAAACAGTCTTTTGCTTGTAGGAATCGGCGCAGTACTGCTTATAGCGGCGCTCATACTTCTTTGTAAGCGTATTTTTGCGTTTTCTCTCCCCATTAACGCCGCCGTAACCGTTACGCTTTGTGTTCATTTTGCTTTCCGTATGAGTGAAACGCTTGAAACCTACGGTCTTGCATCGAGTTACACCTATTACCATTTAGCGCCTCTTGCGCTGCTTCTTATTTCAAGCACAGTTTACTGCATTATCGGAATTCGAAACAAGGTGCTTGAAGACAAGGCATACACGGCTTTTGTTGACAGGCTTTATGAAAACCACAGCAAGGAAATTGAAAATCTTACCGACGAAGAATGGGAAGAATTTTTATCGAATTACGACCCCAGAGATTACAGATAACTAAAACGGCACTTCGGTGCCGTTTTTCTTTTGCTTTATTTTCCATAATACTACACGCAAATATGACAAAATTTACCACTATGCTTGTCCTATAATGGATAGGCAGAATTTTTGGTAGGTGGTAATTTTTGAGCGAAAACGTTAAAACAAAGGAAAATACTTTAGAAATAAAGGAAATAATAAAGGCCGTTACAACCCAAGTCATAACGGCGGTATGCGGTTTTATAACATCAAGGGCTCCCGTTATGCAATCCTTTTCGCCTTTTGGAATCGCATTTACGGCGGGTATGCCGAAGCCATACATACTATCCGCAGGAATCGGTGCGGCAATAGGATATTTTGCACCCGTTTTGGAGGGTAGTGGTTTTAGATATTTTGCGGCACTTTTTGCCGTTTGCACCATAAAACTGCTACTATACGGCGTTGGAAAATTAGAGAAAAAAGCGTGGCTTTCGTCGCTTATTTGCTTTTCTGCAACGGCTGTTACGGCACTTGCCGTAGCCGCGGGCGGCAGCATTTCACCTGTTTATGCTTTGATAGAATCGGTACTTGCGGCGGCAGGTGCGTTTTTTGTGCACAAGACGCAAAAGGCAGTTTTAAGTTTTCAAGGCAGACTCAGTGGCGAAGACCTTGCGTGCACCGTTATGACCATCAATATATTATTTATGGGGTTATACCCAATTGTGTTTTTGGGATTATCAGCAGGGCGTATTCTTGCCGCCGCACTTATTATGACGGTAGCACTTTACGGCAGAGCGGCAGGCGGCGCTATTGCAGGTTGTACCGCGGCATTTTTTATTATGCTTTGCGGCGGTGAGTTTGCCTCTGCGGCTATAATTTTTGCGGTGGGCGGACTTCTAACGGGCGTGTTTTCACCGCTTGGAAAAATAGTATCCGCCATTACTATGGTGGTTTGGGGCGGAATTTCGGCACTCCTTTTTGCAGATAGTGCTTATTCCTACCTTATGTTCAGCGAAACGGCTTTTGGCGCCGTTATATTTATGTTATTACCAAAAACATTTTGCGTAAAAATTAGCAAATTTTTCACAGCGCCTGTTAACATTCCGTCACTTGAGGGACTGCGACGCGCCCTTACCATGCGGCTTTTCTTTGCTTCAAAGGCACTTTCCGACGTATCCGAAACCGTAAAAGAAGTTGCGAGCGAATTATCTCTCATTAACGCGCCTGATTTTGAGTGGGTTGCACAAAACGTTAAAAACGATGCTTGTAAAGGTTGCTCTCTTTGCAGTTACTGTTGGAGTCGCAAGAAGAAAGCGACAGTTGATGCGCTTTTATATATGAGTAAACTTATTAAGGGTGGTGAACGCGAGCCGCAAAACGACGCCCCCACAGAATGGCGCGACCGATGTTTATGGCCTAATCGTGTTGGCAACGCAACGGTGCGGTATTATGACGAATTTTCTTCAAAAATAGCGGCAGAAATGCGTATTGAAGAAGTGCGTGGCGTTGTTTCCGACCAGTTTGACGGCATCTCTAATATGCTTTACGACCTTGCAACCGAGTTTGAACGGTGTGAAGAATTCGACAGTGAACTTGCATCACGTTTTTCGGGTGCACTATGTGATATTGATATACGCGTTACCGACTGCGCCTGTAAAACCGACAAATACGGAAGGCTGAGCATTGAAGCGCGCGTTCCTATTCCGCAAAGCGCAACCGTCAACCGAATGGATATTTTAAAGATAGCAAACGCCGTTTGCGGACGGGAGTTTTGTGCGCCGACCATAACCCGCGCCAAAAATGAGATGTTTATGAGTCTCAGCGAAAAAGCCAATTTTACGGTGTCTATAGGCGTTTCACAACACAACTGCAAAGACGGTGTGGTATGCGGCGACGCATATACCGAATTTGACGACGGAAGAGGCAGAACTGTACTGATTTTATCCGACGGAATGGGTACGGGCGGACGTGCGGCTGTAGACGGCGCAATGGCATCGGGACTTATGGAAAGACTGCTTAAAGCGGGTTTTGGGTACGACTGTGCCTTGCGAATCGTTAACTCTTCCCTGCTTTTTAAATCCACCGACGAATCGTTGGCAACGCTTGATATCTCATCCATTGACTTGTTCACAGGCAAGGTTGAGTTACTTAAGGTTGGTGCGGCTCCCACAGTTATCCGCCGAGGCGGTCGCACAGGCAAAGCACAAAGCACCTCTCTCCCCGCGGGAATTTTGCGTGATATAGGATTTGATAAGGCAACGGTTAATCTGCGTGCGGGGGATATTTTGCTTATGATGTCGGATGGGGCTGTAAGCGCGGGCACCGACTGGATTTGTGCCGAACTTGAGGCTTTCCGCGACGGCGAAGCACAAGACCTTGCCGACAAGATTGTACGCCTTGCAAGGCAAAGGCGAACCGACGGACACGACGATGATATTACGGTTATTGCGGCAATCCTTGAAAAAGCAATTTAATTATGATATAATGTTATCATAATAGAGGTGATAACATTGACACAGGAAAAAATCGACCGTATAAACGCCCTTGCACGTAAGCAAAAAAGCGAGGGACTTACCGAAGAAGAAAAGGCTGAACAAGCCGTTTTGCGCCGCGAATATATTGAAAGTTACAAGCGCAGTTTAGTAAGCCAACTTGAAAACACATATATCGTTGAGCCCGACGGAAGCAAGAAAAAAATCACAAGAAAAGATTAAATGCGTGACGGATTTTCCGTCACGCATTTTTTTATTTTTCTATGTATTCAATTGCGGTGCTAAAACTTACGCTCTCTCCCGGTTGTAATACCGAAATGCCAACCTGTTCTGTAAGTTCTATACTTGTGCAGTAGTGAGCACTTTCGCAACTCCAAGGTTCAATGCAAACAAAGTGTGCATCTTCTGCCGCCCATACGGAAAGAATTGGAAAATCACTGATATCAACCCTTATATCATGGTCATAACCATCGCGAATAAGGGTAACCGTTTTTGAATTAAGACCGCCGAAGGTGATTGCTCCCGTACTAAACGTTTCACTATCAAGTGGCATGCTGCCATCTTCTTTAATATAACGATAGCCGCATTTTTCACTGTCCAAATTTTTAACAGTGTAGTATTTTTCCTCACCGTCAAACTGGAATTTAACGCCCTCAAAACCAAGCGGTGCAGGAAAACCGGGGTGAACGCCGATTTCGCAGTAACTTGTCTTACTATCGGTATTTGTAGCGGTTAGCACGTACTCTACCTTCTTGCCGTTGAGCACGTATTTCACGCGGAATTCAAAGTTAAAGGGATACTGTTTTAGAGTTTCCTCATTTTGTGTGAGTAAGAAAACAATCTCGGTATCCGACTGTGATTCTACAACGTAATCGTTAATTCTTGCAACGCCGTGGCCGCCTATTCCGTACTCTTTACCCTCGTAGATGTATTTCTGCTCGGGAAGATAACCGACAATCGGATATAGGTTTGGGGCCTTGCCTTTCCAATCTTCCCCGCCTTGGTACAAAAGTTCCACACCATCTTTTGTCAAAATGCTCTGCATTTCTGCACCGTATGACTCAAGCGTTAAGGTTAAAAACTCGTTTTGTAATTTATAAATCGCCATATATATCACCACATTTATTTGATAATAAAATTATATTTCATCCAAAAATCTTTGTCAAGAAGATTGACAAAATTCTTTAAAAAACCTATACTAAATGTGAGGTGTTTGCAATGATTATAGATAAAAAGCCCTATGGCGTTATGCCTGACGGAACACAAATATACGAAATCACAATGACCGGTGCTGGCGGACTTTCGGTTTCGCTCATTAACTACGGCGGCACTATTACAAAAATTTTATTTTCAGGCAAAGACGTTGCGCTTGGATATGACCGTCTTGAAGATTACGTTGAGGACAAGATTTCCATTGGTGTTACGGTTGGAAGATTTGCAAACCGAATTGACAAGGGTAAATTCACCCTAGGCGGTAGCGTTTACAATGTTGGTTGTAACGAACCGGGAAGAGGACATTTGCACGGCGGTAAAATCGGTTTTCAAAAACGCGTTTTTGATATCTGCGATGCGTCAGAAAACGGCGTTATAATTCATTATCACTCGCCTGATGGCGAAATGGGTTACCCCGCCGCGCTTGATACCTACGTTACTTTTTTTGTAACCGACGATAACGCACTCGAAATAAAATATAAGGCTACGTCTGACGCGGATACCGTGCTTAACCTTACAAACCACACGTTTTTTAACCTTGACGGTTATGACGGTGAAGACGTGCTTGATACCGAACTTTATATAAATTCTGACAGTATTTTACCTGTTGACGAAATGCTTATTCCCACAGGTGAAGAATTGGACATTACGGGTACTCCGTTTGATTTCAGAACGCCGAAAACCATAAGACAGGATATCGGTAAAGAACACGAGCAATTAAAGGTTTGCGGCGGATACGACCATAATTACTGTCTTTCAAAATCGGGTGAAGTGCGCCACGCGATTACAGCGTACTGTAAATCAAGCGGCATAACGATGGACTGTTATACAGATAGACCGGGTGTTCAGTTATACACGGGCAATTTCTTGGAATCTAAAAAAGGCAAAGGCGGCGCTATGAGAAAATATCAAGGTTTTTGTCTTGAAACACAGACCTATCCCAACAGCCCGAACGAGCCCCTCTTCCCCACACCTGTTTTAAAGCGCGGCGAAACCTTCCAAAGCACAACAATATATAAATTTTCAAAATAGAAAAAGACCGACACATGTCGGTCTTTTTCTATTTATTCTTCTTCTACAAAGACGATATTTTCGTAATTTTTAAGACTGTAAATATTAAAATCGTTAATATTTTCAACAAGTAAATTTATGCCGAGATGTCCTGCCGTATTGCTTTTAGGCGGCATAAAATGATATGTAAACTTAAAATCTTCCCCTTTTATTTTATCAACAATATCATTCGCTTTATACATATCATCTATTTCAATATATATTACCTCACGATATTTTTTGCTCTTTTCAAATTTTCCCAGTAATAACGTTGAGAACATATAAAGAAAAGTTACGATCAAAGCGCCGACGTAAAAACCGCAACCTACGGCAATGCCGATAACGCTTGTCGTCCAGACACCTGCGGCGGTTGTAAGGCCTGTTATTGTGTTGTTGCTTTTAAGAATTATCATACCCGCGCCTAAAAAACCAACGCCCGATATAACCTGTGCCGAAAGACGCAAAATATCGCCGTTATATCCAAGAAACTCTGCAGCATATATGCTTATCATAGAAGTAAGTGCCGCACCGAGTGACACAAAAATATGTGTACGTCTTCCTGCCGCTCTGCCGTGACGGGCGCGTTCGCTACCGATAATTACGCCAATCAAAACTGCCGTTATTGCGCGTACCGCAATTTTTATTGCAAAATCCATTATCCTTACCCCTTTTTTAAAAAATATGATGTATTTTACCACAGTAGAATTAAAAAAGCAAGTGTTTTTTGTATCCTATATTTATATATTTTTGTTCATATTTTGAAATGACAAAAACGCCCTTACGGACGGTTTTTAATCTTTCTTACAAATAGGGTTATCATCATTGAAACGAGCGAAATCACAAGATATATTGCCGAATATACAAGTGGGAAAGCGGGGTCGAATATCAGCATTGCAAAAATCCAAAAAAGCAGCGAAAATGCAAGCGGCGCCCAAAAGAGCGA
>JAFPBM010000078.1 GCA_017424125.1 Clostridia bacterium
GGTGACGGCGCCAATATAAAGGTTAACAAACTCGGCGGTACGGCGTGGCAGTCGACCAAGGCGCGAGTAAAGGGCGCTGTGCGCGATATGGCAAAACAGTTAACTGCGCTTTACAGCAAACGTCTTGAGATAAAGGGACACGCTTTTTCAGAGGATACCGATATACAGTCGGATTTTGAGGCGCGTTTTCCGTTTGAGGAAACCGATGACCAACTGCGTTGTATTAACGAAATAAAAGCGGATATGGAACGTCCCGTACCGATGGACCGACTGCTTTGCGGCGACGTTGGTTTCGGCAAGACCGAAGTTGCGCTTCGCGCCGCGTTCAAATGCGTGAGTGAGGGTAAACAGTGCGCTTTGATGGCGCCCACCACCATTCTCGCGTGGCAACATTTTAATACTGTCAAATCCCGTTTTGGTGATTTCCCGCTTGAAACGCGGCTTTTATCGCGCTTTGTTTCCAAAACGGCGCAAAACAAAACGATAAAAGAACTAAAGCGCGGCAGCGTGGATATGGTAATAGGCACACACAGGCTTATTTCAAAAGATATTGAATTCCGCGATTTAGGACTTATAATAATCGACGAAGAACACCGTTTCGGCGTAGCGCAAAAGGAAAGGCTTAAAGAACTTTACCCCGCCGTTGATGTGCTGACGCTTTCGGCAACACCTATTCCTCGAACGCTTAACATGGCTATGTCGGGACTTCGGGACATGTCCTCAATTGACGAGGCGCCCGAAGACCGTCTGCCCGTACAGACCTACGTGCTTGAGCAGGACGGTGGTGTTTTGCTTGACGCCATAAACCGCGAACTGCGCCGCGGCGGACAGGTTTATTATCTGCATAACCGCGTGGAAAGCATTGTTGCCTGTGCGGCGCGACTTAAAGCGCAACTGCCCGATGCAAACATAGGCATAGCGCACGGTAAAATGGACGAGGAAGAATTATCAAGCGTTTGGAAACAGTTGCTTGACGGTGAGATTGATATTTTGGTTTGCACCACAATTATAGAAACGGGTGTTGACGTCCCAAATGCCAACACGCTTATAATTGAAGATGCCGACCGAATGGGACTTTCGCAATTGCACCAACTCAGAGGTCGTGTCGGACGTTCGCCCCGCCGCGCATACGCGTATTTCTGCTTTAAGCGAGGCAAGGGACTTACAGAGATTGCCGAAAAACGACTTGAGGCTATAAGGGAATATACCGAGTTCGGTTCGGGCTTCAAAATTGCGCTTCGCGACCTTGAACTGCGCGGCGCGGGAAGCCTTTTGGGCGGCGAACAGCATGGACATTTAGAGTCGGTTGGATACGATATGTATATCCGTCTGTTGCAAGATGCCATAAGTGAGGAAAAGGGCGAAAAGGTGCAAGAGGAAAATAACTGCGTTATCGACGTTAACGTATCGGCACACATCCCCGAAAGTTATATCCCAGCGCTACCGCAAAGGCTTTCAATATACCGCCGCATTGCCGATATAAAGACCGAAGAAGATGCCTCCGACGTAATAGACGAACTGTGCGACCGCTTTGGCGAGCCGCCGCGTGCCGTTTTGGGACTTATCGACGTGGCGCAAATCCGCAACCGTGCGGCAGAGTGCGGAATAACCGAAATCGGACAGACGGGCAAAAACATTTTACTTTATACCCAGGCGCTAACCGAAGAATATACAACACGACTCATATCGCACTATAAAAACCGTTTTATGCTTAACGCGGGTAAGCGCCCATATTACAGCATAAAACTTGAAAACGAGTCTGTGCCCGTTTGTTTAAAAGAAATTATGTCGGTACTTTGTGAGCAAGACAATTAGTGCTGGACTTTTTCGACAAATTAAGATATAATGCTTATTAGATATTTATATGGAGGATTTTTTATGAACACTCTGAAAAAACTTGCAGCAATGCTTTTATGCGTTTGTATGCTCTTTACCTTTGCCGCCTGTCACCCGAAGAACGAAGTGGCGCTCACAATTGACGACGTTAAAATCACGTCGGCACTTTATATGTATGCGCTCATCACCGCCGACGGCGAGGCGCGCAGTAAGGTTGACGAAACAAAGGAAGACGCTAGCGCAGAGGTTGACTATTACAAAGAAAAAGTTGACGATAAGAAGTTTGAAGTTTGGGTAAAAGACCGCGCAATTGAACTTTGCAAAGATTTAGCCGCAAACGAAATCAAGTTTAAAGAAGCAAAACTTTCTTTAACAAAAGAGCAAAAAGATGAAGTTAAACAGTACGTGGATTACTACTGGTCATATTACGGCTATCAGGCGCTTTATGAAACCAACGGCGTTTCTAAAGAAACCTTCTCGCGCGCTTTCGAATCTTCGTACTATCTTAACGAGTATTTCTTAAGCATCTACGGCGAAAAGGGCACAAACCCTGTAGCTAAGGACGAAATTATCAAGACAATGGACGAAAATTTTGCTACTGCAAACGTGCTTTCCGTTAGCCTTGCCGAACTCAAGGATGAGGAAAAAGCCGATGCAGAAAAGAAGTTTAATGGATATCTTGACCGTCTTAAAAAGGGCGAAGAATTCGGTAAAATTTATAATGAATATTATGAAATAAAGGAAACCGAGGAAGAAAAAACCGAGGAAACCAAGGACGAAAAGGCTCCGAAAGATGAGTTTGCAACCATTTTAGGTTCGGACAAAACCGATTATAAGAACGATAATTTCAAGACCGTTAAGGAAATGAAAATGGGCGAAATCAAACTTGTTAAGACCGAAAGTGAAATCGCAATCCTCATTCGCGGCGATATGATGGCTGACGAATACTGGGTAGAGAGCCTTACAACACCCACTCTCAACCTCATAAAAGGTGAAGAGTTCCAAAAGACAATGGCAGACTTTACAAAGAAACTCAAGGTTGAAAAGAATTCTTACGCTATGAACCGTTTCAAGGTAAAGAACATAGTTTACCCCACCGCAGCACAATAAGACAAAAATAAAAAGGGACGAAATTTCGTCCCTTTTTTATTTTTACTTTTGTAAAAGTTTATCCATAACGCTCGGTCCGTGGGAAATGAAGTTACCCATCTTTTCTGCAAGTGCTTCGGTAAAGCGTTCGGTTCCCGCAATTTCCTTTTCTGAGTCGTATATCAAATACGGTACGGGGTCGGCACAGTGGGTGCGGGTTTCAAGCGGTGTTGGGTGGTCGGGCATTATAAGAATTCTATAATGCTCACCCGAATTTTTAAGATAGTCAAGCATGGGTGAAAGAACCTTTTCATCTATCAGTTCAATAGCGTGCGCTTTCTCCTGCACTTCACCGCGGTGTCCGCACTCGTCGGGTGCTTCCACGTGGATATACGCAAAATCGCATCCGTTTTCAAAAAGTGCTTTTGCGGCGGCAACCTTACCCTCGTAGTTTGTATCTATGTATGCCGTTGCGTTCTCAACGAAGGGTGTTTCCATTCCCGCGCAGATGCCAATACCTTTAAGCAAATCAACAGCCGAAACAATTCCGCCCTTTACGCCGTTTTTTTCAAAGAAATTCTGTAGTGCGGGTTTTCTGCCCTCGCCCCAAAGCCAGATTGAGTTGGCGGGGCGGCGGCCGTTTTCTATGCGCTTTTTGTTAACCGGGTGGTCTTTAAGAACGGCAAAACTTTTTTTCATTAAATCTATAAGCGGTTTTGCGTTTTCGTTATTACTCAAATATTCGCCTATAACTCTGCCCGAAATGTCGTGCGGGGGAGTCATTGTGCCAAGTTCTGTCGTGCCGTCTTTAACGGTCAGACAATGGCGGTAACTGACGCCCGAATAGAATTTATATATTTCATTGTCGAAATGTTCTTTGACGGTTTTTATGATTTCTTCCGCCTCGGCGGTGGAGATATCGTCGGCGCAATAGTCGACCATTGTTTTCTCTTCGTAATTTTCTTCGTCTGACAGCGTAACAAGGTTACAGCGAAGAGCAACGTCGGTGTCGGTCAGCGGAACGCCGATACTTGCCGCCTCTAAAGGTGAACGGCCCGTATAGCATATCATCGGGTCATAACCCAAAACCGAAAGGTTGGCAACGTCGCTACCGGGTTTAAGTCCCTCGGCAACCGTTTTGCACATACCAACTTCCGCAGATTTTGCAAGAAAATCCATATTAGGTTTGTTTGCCGCCTCCATAGGCGTTTTGCCCGAAAGTTCGGGGCAGGGTCTATCTGCCATACCGTCACATAAAACGACCAAATATTTCATTTTTAATTTCCTTTCATAAAATGCTTTTCAAATGTGTTTTTTTATTATATAATAGTTTTAAGAAAAAATAAAGGGGTGTTTTTAAATTTGAGCAACAAAATTCGAATAAAGGTTGGCGGAATGGAATATTGCCTTACGAGCGATGACGATGAGGCATACGTTCGCTCCCTGGCGGCAGAACTTGACCGCCGACTTGATAAGATTGCCAAAAACAGCCCGTTCCTTTCAACCACTATGACGGCGGTGGTTGCCGCATTGGAAGCGTATGATAACGCCAAAAAACAGGCGGCGCAGAACGAAGAACTGCGTGCCGATTTGCGCCGTGCGCTTGAGGATACCGCCTGTGCGAAATTAGAGGCGGACATTCTTCGTCGCAAACTCGAATATTATGAAGGGAACAAAAGTGGCGAACAGTAAAATAGAAGTTTTATCCCCTGTCGGCAATAAAGAGATGCTGACGGCTGCCGTTCGCAGCGGCGCCGATGCGGTTTATTTAGGTGCGCGCGATTTTAATGCGCGGCGCAGTGCCGACAACTTTGATAGCCAAGATTTGCTTGAGGCTATAAAATACTGTCATATCCGAGGCGTCAGGGTTTACCTGACGCTTAATACTGTTTTGTCCGATGAAGAAATCAAACGTGCGCTCGCCTTGGCGGCAAAGGCGTATTCTCTCGGCATAGACGCCGTAATCGTACAGGATTTAGGCCTTGCCCGTCTGCTTAAAAAACATCTGCCAAAACTACCGCTTCATGCTTCTACACAAATGACGGCGCACTCTGTGTCGGCTCTGCCGTTTTTAAAAGAACTCGGTTTTTCACAGGTTGTAGCATCGCGCGAGATGAGCGAAGGGGAATTGAAAGAATTTTGCGCCGCCGCGAAAGAACTTAATATGACGGTTGAGGTTTTTGTCCACGGCGCACTATGTATGTGTATGTCGGGACAATGCTATATGAGCGCAATGCTCGGCGGCAGAAGCGGAAACCGCGGTCTTTGTGCGGGCCCGTGCCGACTGCCGTTTGCCGTGAACGGCGGCAACGGATACGATTTAAGTCTTAAGGATTTAAGCCTTGTTTCGCACATTGAAAGGTTAAAAGAACTTGGTGTTTCTTCGCTTAAAATCGAGGGAAGAATGAAACGCCCCGAATACGTTGCCGCGGCAACCGCCGTATGCCGTCGCGCCGTTGACGGTGAGGATTATAGCGCCCTTGCCGACACGCTTTACAAGGTCTTTTCCCGCAGCGGATTTACAGACGGATATTTTGCGGACAAGCGTGGCGCCGATATGTTCGGTATTCGCACAAAGGACGACGTAATGTTGTCGAATGCAGTGCAAAACAGTCTTCACGAACTTTATAGAAACGAACGCCAGTCGGTGCATATAAACGGCTCTTTTAAGGCAAATTTGGGTGAGCCCTGCACCCTTACTGTTTGTGACGGAGAAAACTCTGTTTGCGTAAAGGGCTCGGTGGCAGAAAAGGCGATTAATAAGCCGTTAACCCCCGATAGTGCGTTGCAAAATCTTGGCAAAACAGGCGGTACGCCTTTTGTGTTTGACAACATAAAAACGGATATCGAAGACGGTATTTCCCTTAGTGCATCTGCGCTCAATTCTTTAAGGCGCGAGGCGTTGGATTCTCTTGCCGAAAAGCGTTTTTCGGTTTTGGAAATTAAGAAAACAGACGAAACTGAGGAAACAAAAAACCGTATTCGCAAAGCACCGGTTTTTGTGGGCAGATTTTCGAATATAGCACAAATTCCTTCGGATATAAGCGCGCTTTCTGCCATTGTTTTACCTATTGAAAGTGATTTTGAAAATTATAAAACCACGCTTCCGCTTTGTGTGGATATTCCGCGCGGAATCGTTAACGAAGCATATATAGAAAACCGCCTTGAAACTGCAAAAAAATGCGGTATTTCTGTCGCGTTTTGCGGGAATATTGCCGCTGTTACGCTCTGCAACAAGGCAGGCATAAAACCTGTTTTCGATTTTTCAATGAACGTATTTAACAGTCATAGCGCCAAAACGGCAGAAGAGTTTTCTGCCGCCGCAGTTACGCTTTCGCCCGAACTTACTTGTGAGCAAATAGGCAACGTTAAAACAACGTTGCCAACAGGCATAATCGGCTATGGAAGACTGCCTTTAATGCTAACCCGCAACTGTCCGATAAAGAATGGTATATCTTGCGAAAAATGTCAAAAAGACGGTACCCTTACCGACCGCAAAGGCATAAAATTCCCCGTTCGTTGCAGACTGGGGTATAGCGAGATTTTTAATTCCCGTCCAATATATCTTGCAGAGCGTGTAAATGAGTTTGCGGTTGATTTTCTAACCCTTTATTTCACAGTAGAAACGGCCGAAGAATGTGCCGCCGTGATTGATTGTTACAAAAATGGCGCAAAACCCCAAACCGAATATACTCGCGGACTTTATTACCGCGGTGTAGAATAGGGGGCAAATATGAAAAGAATAGTTTTGCTTTGTTTTGCCTTTTTGTTTTTGCTCTGTGGCTGCGCAGAAGAGGAAAAAGCGGTTAGTGTAATAAATGAAACGTACGCCTCAAAATATCTTGAATACGAGGCGGCGACAGAGTGTGATTTTACGCTCTTTGGTGAAACCAAAACTCTTAAAATCGGGCAAAAAATCGGCGCGTTTACTCTCACAAAACTTTATGCAAAAGAGGGCGGCGTCCGCGCAACCCTTAATTGTGATTTGACGGTAAGCGGTGAACTGAATTATAAAAACGGCGGTGTGTATGGTGAACTTTTGCGCTTTACACCCAAAAATGCGGGCGAATTTCCCGTGATTTCAGGCGACGAAAATCCAAAATGGTTTGTAATTTTGGAAAACGGCAATCCGTTTGACACTTTAGGCGTAGAAAAGGATAGCCCTGTAAAAAAAGAAACGGAAATTAAAATTTCAGCATTTCACATTCATAAATCGCAGGAAAACACAATTTGTTATATTGAGATAAATTAAAACCTCACGTTCTGTTAACGTGAGGTTTTAATTATTCTTCGGTTTCTTCCTGTGAGGGGAGTTTTTCAACCGTTACGTTTTCAATTCTGCGTTCGACAACCGCGTCAACGCGGAAAAGACAGTTTTCAAATGTGATTTCGGGGTGTTCGTCTTCGGTGGGAATTCGACCGAGTTCGGACATTATAAATCCGCCGACGGTATCGTACTCACCTTCAGGAAATTCAATCCCAAGCAGTTCTTCAAGTTCCTCTATATCGGTTGTTCCGTCAATCTGGAAAGTGTTTTCGTTAAGTTGTTCTATATCCTCTTCTTCGTTGTCGTATTCGTCCTGCATATTACCGACGATGGATTCAAGCAAATCCTCAATGGTAACAATACCCGAGATTCCGCCGTATTCATCGCTGACAAATACCATCTGCAGATGTTTTTCGGTCATTTCGTTAAATAGGTCGCCGCAGCGTTTGCTTTCGGGAACAAAGTAAGCCTCGCGCATTAAATCGTTAATGGTAACCGATGCGGGAATTTTCTTGCCGACAAATTTGAGTAGGTCTTTAACGTTGATAACGCCTTTAATATTGTCAAGGTCGTCCTCATAAACGGGAATACGGGAATAGCCCGTATCAAGCGTTTTATCGCAAAGTTCTGCAATATTATCCGTAATTTCAACCGCAACAATATCGGTGCGGTGAGTCATAACGTCGCTTGCCACGATATCGTCAAACTCGAAGATGTTGTTAATCATTTCTTTTTGGCTTTCTTCAATAACGCCCTTTTCTTCGCCGGCGTCTACCATCATAAGAATTTCTTCTTCGGTAACCGCTTCCTCGTTTGCGTTGGGGTCAAAGCCAAATACGCGTACAACCGCATTGGTTGATACTGACAATATTTTGATAAACGGCGTCATAACCGATTTTATAAACAAAAGTATTCCGATTACTTTGAAAGATATTTTTTCGGCGCACTGCATTCCGATTCGTTTTGGCGCAAGTTCACCCAAAACAAGCGAAAAATATGAGATTATAATTGTGACGATTACAAGTGATACGCCCTCGATTGCGCCGTGTGCGCTTGCGGGCAATGAGAAAAACTTAACAATCCAGTCGGCAAGCGGGTGTGAAAAACTGTCGGCAGCTGACGCAGAGGTTAAAAATCCTGCCAAGGTTACGCCAATTTGAATGGTTGATAAAAATGCCGATGGACTTTCGGTAAGTTTAAGCACCTTTTTAGCACCGCCGTGACCATCTTCTGCCATTTTGCGTATTTTCGTGTCGCTAAGTGAGATGATTGCAATCTCACTCATAGCAAAAAATGCGTTAATAAGAATCAGTACGAATAATAAAATTAACTTAAAAAATAAATCGGGCCACCCGTCCATAAAATAAAAAACTCCGTTTCATAAAAATTTTTGATACTGCAATATATGATATATGAACTCAAGATAAAAGTCAAACCCCGCAAGGCAGTCTGCGGCAAAGGCTGAATTGCCCAAGACAAACCCCGCGGGGACAAATTAAAAAATTAAAGAAAAACGGTGAAAAAACGGTGAAAACTCGAGAAAAACGGCGAAAATCAATTATAGTCCCAACGGCTCACCCACGAGCAA
Source organism: Clostridia bacterium (assembly GCA_017424125.1). Taxonomy (GTDB): domain Bacteria; phylum Bacillota; class Clostridia; order Oscillospirales; family Acutalibacteraceae; genus SIG589. Next base: position 8,781 of record JAFPBM010000078.1, read on the forward strand.
AACTTTAATTCTGCCTTTTTCGCGGCAAAAACGCATCTCGACGGTTTGGCAACAAATACAAGCGGGCGACTTGCAGTCGTGACATATTCCCGTTTTTGCACAAGGAGTGTCGGTTGAAAGACGGATTGCGTTAGCGGGTGCGGCAAAATGCTTTGCGCGTTTGTGCGCTTCTTTTGTGTCGTGACAAATTTTGTTCATGCCAACAACCAAAATGACGTTTTTGGGACCGTAAGCAATGGCGGCAATGCGGTTGCCGTTGCCGTCTATGTTAATCATAATGCCGTCTTCGGTCATTGCGTTAACGCTGGAGAGATATGTGTCAACCGTTAGTGCGGCGCGAAGAATGTTGTCCTTTTCTTCCGCTGTTTTAGCATTGTTGCGGTCAACAACGGTGTAGTCACCCTCTGAAAGAGCCTTTATAATTCCGCAGTCAACAAGTGTGCGCGAACCGCCGCAGGAAACCGAAGAACCTTTTTCTATGAGTTCGAGCGTTTTTTCACGTGCAGCATTGCGGTCGGGGCAAAAATATGCTTCATATCCGCGGCTTTCAAGCGCTTTTATAACTGTGCTTGACATACTTTCATACGTTTTGCAAATAATATCATTAGTAGCCATATAAACCATCCTTTTGTTGTTTTTTTACAGTATATCATATTTTTTCAAAAATTGCATTATTTTTATATGTGAAATTTTTAACAAATATAATATTTACTATTTACATTTGCGAAAAAAAGTGGTATTATAGGTTCGTATGGGATTTTATATTCCAAAACAGTTTTTTAAGGAGGATTTTTCCATGGCTAGAAAGTTCAAAACTATGGACGGTAACAACGCCGCGGCATATGTGTCTTACGCATTTACCGAGGTTGCAGGTATCTACCCGATTACCCCGTCCAGTCCTATGGCAGACTACGTTGACCAGTGGTCCGCACAGGGACAGAAAAACATTTTCGGCACAACCGTTAATGTTGTAGAGATGGAATCTGAAGCAGGTGCCGCAGGTACTGTTCACGGTTCACTTAACGTTGGTGCTCTCACCACAACCTACACCGCATCACAAGGTTTGCTCCTTATGATTCCGAACATGTATAAGATTGCGGGCGAATTGCTTCCCTGCGTGTTCCACGTATCGGCACGTTGCGTTGCTTCTCACGCTCTTAACATTTTCGGCGACCATTCAGACGTTTATGCCTGCCGTCAGACAGGTTTTGCAATGCTCGCTGAATCCAACCCGCAAGAGGTTATGGACCTTGGTGCAGTTGCTCACTTGGCATCCATCAAGGGACGCGTTCCGTTCATCAACTTCTTTGACGGTTTCCGCACCTCTCACGAAATTCAGAAGATTCAGATTTGGGACTATGAGGACCTTAAGGAAATGTGCGATATGGATGCTGTTGACGCATTCCGCAAGCGCGCCCTTAACCCCGAGCGTCCTGTAATGCGTGGTTCACACGAAAACGGCGACGTTTTCTTCCAGCATCGTGAGGCTTGCAACAAGTACTACGATGCAATGCCCGAAATCGTTGAAGATTATATGGACAAGGTTAACCAGAAACTCGGCACCGACTACAAACTCTTCAACTACTACGGTGCACCCGATGCTGAGCGCGTAATCATTGCAATGGGCTCTATCTGCGACGTTGCAGAAGAGGTCGTTGATTACCTCACAGCCGCAGGTGAAAAGGTTGGTCTTATCAAAGTTCGTCTTTACCGTCCTTTCTCTGCAAAACATCTTGCCGCTGCAATTCCTGCAACTGCTA
>JAFPBM010000079.1 GCA_017424125.1 Clostridia bacterium
AGGACCGTCAGCCGAAAGTTCAATCGACGAGCCCTGTATAAACGCACCCGCCGCCATTACAACGGGCGAATCATAACCGGGCATATCCGACGCTATTGGTATAGCAAAACTGTCAACGGGCGCCGCCGCTTGAATTCCGTGGCAGAAAGCGAGCAGTCTTTCGGGGCTTTCAAGCACCACAGACTGAATTATATCGTGACGCGTTTGTGCTGATTTAGGTATAACGTCAAACCCGAGTTGCTCATAAACCGCCGCCATAAAGATTGCGCCTTTAACCGCAGACGCGGTAACGGTGGGAGCCAAGAAGAATCCTTGATAAAAATCTTTCATAACACCGAAGTTTGCGCCAACCTCTTGTCCAAGACCGGGTGCACTTAAGCGATAGGCGCAACGGTCAACACATTTTTGCGTACCGCAGATGTATCCGCCCGAAGTGGCAAGCCCGCCACCCGCGTTTTTAATAAGCGAGCCGACGACCATATCCGCGCCAACGTCCGATGGCTCGATTTCTTCCGTAAACTCGCCGTAACAGTTATCAACCATACAGATAACGTCGGGTTTTATGCTCTTGACAAAGTTAATAAGTTCACCAATTTGAGAAACTGAGAAAGACGGGCGGGTATCATAACCCTTTGAACGCTGAATTTCTACAAGTTTTGTTTTATCGTTTATGGCTTTTTTGATGTTTTCATAATCAAAACTGCCGTCTGAAAGCAAATCAACCTGTCTGTAAGTTACACCGTATTCGGCAAGCGAACAGGGCGAAGAACGTATGCCGATAACCTCTTCGAGCGTATCGTAAGGTTTACCGGCGGGAGCCAAAAGTTCATCCCCAGGTAAAAGATTAGCCGAAAGCGCAACGGTAAGCGCGTGTGTGCCACAGGTGATTTGCGGACGGACAAGCGCCGCTTCGGTATGGAAGCAATCGGCATAAACACGCTCAAGGTTGTCGCGTCCCGAATCGTCGTAACCGTAGCCGCTGCTTACAGCGAAGTGTGATGCGCCAACGCGGTTTTTCTGCATAGCAGACAGAACCTTGCACTGATTGTATTCCGCAACTTTATCAATTTCTTCAAATCTCTCTTTAAGTCCCAATAGCACCTTTTCGCAAAGTTTTGCAACGGGGGGTGCTATAGAGAACATAGAATAAATGTCGTTCATAAAAACCCTCTTGTAAATTTTTGTATATTTTACCACACTTTTGCATATATCGTCAATAAATAAATGAGGTGACAGAATGAATTTTTTAGGTGTTTTAGAAAAAATAAACAACGTGTTAAACGCTGTGCTTTGGGGGCCGTTTGGACTTGCGCTCATAATGGGGACGGGCGCACTTTTTACGGTGCTTTTGAAAGGTTTTCAAATACGGCAATTCGGCGCGTGGTTTTTCGGCTCGATAAAAACGTTTTTTCAAAGAAAAGACGGTGCGGTTTCGCCCTTTTCGGCGCTGTGTACCGCACTTGCGGCAACGGTGGGTGTCGGTAGCATTGTTGGTGTGGCGTCGGCTTTGATGCTTGGCGGTACGGGCGCGGTTTTTTGGATGGCGGCGGCATCGTTTTTTTCGGCGGCTACAGCGTACGCAGAAAACGTGCTTGGTGCAAAATATTCGGCAAAGAATAAAAAGGGAGAACGTGTTGGCGGACCGATGTATTATCTGCGCGACGGATTAAAATGCCGTATACTTGGCAGGGCGCTCTCCTTGTCTTTTGCAATTTTTGCGGTTTTTGCTACTTTTGGCATAGGCAACGCCGTTCAAATAAATGCGATTGTGAGCAATATACAAAGTAGTTTTCCGATAGAAAACGACAATAAGTTTTTTTATTCGCTTTCAATCGGCATTGTGCTCACTGTGCTTTTAGGGCTTGTTATTTTGGGTGGCATAAAACGGATTTCCGCCGTTACCGAAAAGGTAGTGCCGTTTATGGTAATCGGCTATCTGTTATGTGCGTTTTTGCTTATATTTATGAATATTGAACGGCTTGTTCCCGCGTTGCTTTCCATGTTCCGCCACGCGTTTTCTTTTCGTTCTTTAGGTGGCGGAACTATTGGAAGCGCGATAACGTGGGGTGTACGGCGCGGTGTGTTTTCTAACGAGGCGGGGCTTGGCTCAACCGTTATTGCCAACAGTGCGGCAGAGCACAAATCGCCAAAAAGTCAAGGTTATTTCGGTGTGTTTGAGGTGTTTGTGGATACTACTGTTATTTGCACCATAACGGCATTTGCAATCCTTTGTTCAGGACTTGTGGATTTGGAAAGCGGCAAGGTTTTAGCGGGTTTTTCGCCCTCAACCCTTGTTGGAGTGGCGTTCAGAGAAAGTTTTGGTGCTTTCGGCGGCTTTCTTGTGACGGCGGCGCTTTGCTTTTTTGCATTTTCAACGGTAGTGGGTTGGTCGTATTACGGGGAAAAGGCGTGGGAATTTCTTTTCGGCACCGAAACAGTAGCGCTTTACAAACTTATTTTCGTGGGATTTGTAACGGTGGGCGCTATAGTTACACCGTCACTCGCTTTCTCACTTTCCGATACCTTTAACGCGCTTATGATGTTGCCGAATTTAACGGGTGTTTTACTGCTTTGGCGACAGGTTTTAGAAAAATGAAAATTTTTTGCAAAAAAGGGTTGCTTTTTGCGCTCTGTGCGACTATAATGCAGGTGAAAATGAAAAAACGGGGTGACGCCTGTGAAAAAAATTAACCGCGATATTTGTGAAGGGCCGATTTTCAAAAGCCTTATCCGTTACATTATTCCGCTTATGCTTACAAATCTTATTCAGGTTTTTTACATAAGCGCCGACAACATTATTGCCGGTGTTTTTTGCGGAAGCGCGGCTTTGGCGGCGGTTGGCTCCGCAAGTACAATTATTTCTTTTTTAACTACCCTGATAATAGGTCTTTCTACGGGCGCCAGTGTTTGCGTTGCACAGGCGGTTGGCGCAAAGAATGACGAAAAGTTAAAACGCACGGTACAATCTATCCTTGTAATTTCTTTTATAGGCGGTATTATTATTATATCCCTTTGCGGACTTTTGTTTTCAAAGCCGCTTCTTGTTGCGACCAACACGCCGAAAGAAATTTTGGACGACACCGTAAGTTACCTTTTGTGTGCTTTTTCCGCCTACATATTTTTCATTCCTGCCGTATTTATTAACGGCATACTTCTTTCCATCGGCGAAACCAAAAAACCTATGATTTTTTCGGTCACAACGGGACTTACCAACGTCTTTCTCAACCTTTTGTTTTCGGGTTTGCTCGGTATGGGGGTTTTCGGCCTTGCCCTTGCAACCGCCATTTCACAGGTGTTTTCTTTCGGGCTCAACTTTTGGGCGCTTTTCGGCAAACACAGCGATATTAAGGTTGATTGGAAACGACCAAAAATAGACCTGCAAATTTTTAAGGAAATTTTGATTTTAGGATTGCCGACGGGTATACAAAACTCGGTTATCACTCTTTCCAACCTGATAATACGCGCAACTTATAACTCTTTCGGTGTTGCATTCCTTTCGGGATACACTGCGGCGCAAAACGTTCTAAGCGTCGGCGGAATGATTTTCTCTGCTTTTATACAAGCCGCATCGGTCTACGCGGGACAAAACTACGGCGCGGAAAATTTTGCGCGTATTAAAAAATCACTGAGCATTTGCGTTGTTTGCGTTGCCGTTACAGGCCTTCTTTTCGGCATTACCACGTTGGTTTTCGGCAAGGAACTGTTATCTCTTTACATAACCGATTCGGCGGACGCCTTAAACTATGGTCTTCTGACATTTTCTTTGCTTTCTTTGCCTTCGCTTATTTCGGGCGTCGGAAACTGTCTTTCGGGCGCAACGCGCGGAATGGGCGTTTCGCTGCCACAACTTTTTGTATCGCTTGGCGGAGCGGTTGGACTTAAATTTTTATGGATTTATACCATCTTCCAAACACCCAAATTCCACAATCCCGCAGGTCTTTTAACGGCAGACCCGATTATTTGGATTTTGCAAACAACCGTGGTAGCGGTGATTTTTGTCGTTACTTTCCGCAAAAAAGTATCTCAAAAAACAAACTAATATCTCAAAAAGTGGCTTTTTTAAGGTTTTTTCTAAAAAAGCCACTTTTTTGTTGCATTATTTTTTTATCGTAATATAATATTTAGGGTGGTGGTCAATATGAGGAAAATCAACCGTAATATTTGCGAAGGACCAATGTTCTTAAATATCCTTCTATACACCTTTCCTATCATTCTGACAGGCGTTTTACAGTTGCTTTACAACGCGGCAGACCTTGTTATTGTGGGAATTTACTGCGGCAGCGTTTCGGTTGCGGCGGTTGGTGCTACAGGCTCCCTTACCACACTTCTTGTGAACTTCGTTACGGGACTTTCGGTAGGCGGCAGCGTTTGCGTTGCTCAGGCGATTGGCGCAAAGGACGAAAAACGTGCAAGTCGCGCCATACACACCGCCATTCCCATTGCCGCTATCGGCGGATTTTTGGTTGGTGTTATAGGTTTCGTTTTTTCAAACAACCTTCTTATGATGATGGGCACACCAGACGACGTTTTGCCGCTTTCTTCACTTTATATGAAGATTATGTTTGCGGCAAAACCCTTTAGTATGTTAAGCGTTTTCGGCGCCGCAGTACTTCGTGCTTTGGGTGATACCAAACGTCCGATGATATATTTCTCTGTTTCGGGTATTGCCAACGTTATTATGAACATCTTTTTTGTCACCGTTTTCGATATGAACGTTGGCGGCGTTGCACTTGCAACGGG
>JAFPBM010000080.1 GCA_017424125.1 Clostridia bacterium
TATGTTTGTAATCTCACACATCGACTATCACATTTTTCACAGATTGGCACTCCCGATAATGCTTGTGTCAATAGCACTGTTGGTGGTCGTTTTGTTTATGCCCGAAATCAACGGCTGTAAAAGATGGATATTCATTGGAAGCAGTCTTAACATTCAACCAAGTGAAATCGCAAAATTCGCAATAATAGTTTTCTTCGCACAGATGATAGTAGTGTTCGGCGAAGAAAATATGAAAACGTTCAGAATGGGCGTTTTGCCCTTTTTGATAGTGCTCGGAATAGTCGGCGTACTTATGGTACTCGAACCGCACCTTTCAGGCACAATTCTCATTTTCGCAATTGGACTTTCGCTTATGCTCGTCGGCGGTACAAGATTAAAATGGTTCGGTTTAGGTATCGGACTTGTCGCTGCCGCAGTCGTCGTTGTCATATTCACACCCGACTTGATTGCTTATGCAAAAGATAGAATTGACTTCTGGATTCACCCCGAAAACGACCCTTTGGGCAAGGGATTCCAGACACTGCAATCCCTTTACGCAATCGGCTCAGGCGGTCTTTTGGGACTTGGACTCGGCAACTCTCGCCAAAAATATATGTACTTGCCCGAAAGCGAAAACGACTTCGTGTTCGCGGTTTGGTGCGAGGAACTCGGTTTTGTCGGCGCGGCGTTGGTTATAATCTTGTTCGCACTTTTAATCTGGAGAGGATTTGTCATAGCAATGAAAGCAAAGGATAAATTCGGCTCTCTTATCGCAGTAGGACTCACGGTACAAATCGGGTTGCAGGCGCTTTTGAATATCGCCGTTGTAACCAACACGATTCCTAACACAGGTATCAGCTTGCCGTTTTTCAGCTACGGCGGTTCATCATTGTTGATGTTATTGGCGCAAATGGGCGTTTTGCTTTCGATTTCGCGTCATTGTAATATAGAAAAAGCTTGAGGTGAGAAAAATGAGGGTACTTTTGGCAGGAGGCGGAACAGCAGGTCATATCAATCCCGCAATTGCTATCGCGGATAAAATCCGTCAAAATAATCCCGATGCTGAAATTCTGTTTGCAGGAACTTCGCGCGGTATGGAATCGCGCTTAATCCCTAAAGCAGGATATAACTTCACACCTATAAACGTCCGCGGTTTCCAAAGACAATTAAGCTTAAGAAATATTAAAAACAACGTTCTCGCGGTAGGTTGCCTTGTTTCTTCACGTTTTCGGGCAAAGAAAATAATCCGTGATTTCAACCCCGATTTGGTAATAGGAACGGGCGGATACGTAAGTGGCCCTATCGTTTTAACTGCCGCAGATATGGGCATAAAAACCGCAATCCACGAACAAAACGCTTATGCAGGTGTCACAACGAAACTTCTCTCAAAAAAAGTTGACGTGGCACTTTTGGCGTTTGAAGAAGCGGCAAAATATCTTGATAAAAACTGTAAATATAAGGTTGTCGGTAACCCCGTCAGAGAAGATATAATCTATAAAAACAGAAAGACTTCACGCGAAAAGTTAGGGGTAGGGGACAGAATTTGCGTTTTGTCTTTCGGCGGAAGCTTGGGTGCGCAAAAGGTAAACGACGCGGTAAGCTATCTCATATCAGAAAACGCAAAGGATAATAACTTCTTTCATATCCATGCCACAGGCGCAATCGGATATGAGGATTTTATGAAATCACTTAAA
>JAFPBM010000081.1 GCA_017424125.1 Clostridia bacterium
AATCTTGACGTAAAACAGGCAGAGGTTGTTGACCTTTACAAAGAAGATGACGGTTGGCACGTTGTTACTATGCTTGGTGCAGAATACGTATGCAAAACCGTAATTTTGGCAACGGGCACATTTTTGGGCGGCAGAATTTTCGTGGGTGAAGTAAACTATGAGGGCGGACCCGACGGCACGTTTGCCGCAACACAGTTATCGTCTGCACTCTATAAATTAAACATACCGCTACGCCGTTTCAAAACGGGTACACCCGCACGTGTACTGCGCGACAGTATTGATTTTTCAAAAATGGAAGTGCAAGAAGGCGACGATATAATCGTGCCTTTCAGTTACAAGACACGTGATGCGGGTGAAAACCGCGTTTGTTGTCACATTGCATACACCAACGACGAAACCAAACAAATAATTCTTGATAACCTTGACCGCTCGCCGCTTTATTCGGGCGATATTCACGGTGTCGGTCCCCGCTACTGTCCGAGTATTGAGGACAAAATCGTCCGCTTTGCCGACAAACAGCGCCACCAACTTTTTGTTGAACCGTGCGGTATGAACACCGAAGAAATGTATCTGCAGGGAATGTCTTCTTCTCTGCCCGAAGAGGTACAAATTCAAATCTACCGCTCGATAAAAGGTCTTGAAAACGTTAAAATTATGCGCAGCGCATACGCCATTGAATATGACTGTGTTGACCCGCTTTCCCTCGCTCACACGTTAGAGTTTAAGGATTTAGAGGGACTTTTCGGCGCAGGACAGTTTAACGGTTCTTCAGGCTATGAAGAAGCGGCGGCACAAGGACTTATAGCAGGCGTTAACGCGGCACACCGCGTACTTGGCAAAGAACCGCTCACGCTCGACCGTTCGGGTTCTTATATCGGTACACTTATAGACGACCTTGTAACCAAAGGTTGCTCTGACCCTTACAGAATGATGACCTCGCGCTCCGAATACCGACTGCTTCTCCGTCAGGATAACGCCGACGAGCGCCTTATGCCCACTGGCAGAGAAATCGGTCTTATTGACGATAAAACCTACGAAGAATTTTTAACCCGCAAAGCACAAAAGGAAGCGGAAATTGAAAGGCTTTGCGCTGTCGGAATTGCACCGAGCGCGGAATTAAACGAAATGCTATCGGCGGCGGGCACCGCACCGCTTACGAACGGTTGCAAACTTTGCGACCTTTTGCGCCGTCCGCAGATTACCTATAAAATGCTTTTGCCGTTTGATAAAAATCGTCCCTTGCTACCTTATGAAGTCACCGAAAAGGTTGAGATTGAAATAAAGTATGAAGGATATATTGAAAAACAACGCGCCAAAGTGCGTGAGGCGAAGCGACTTGAAAACCGCATTATCCCCGAGGATATAGATTACGATAAAATTACGGGGTTGCGGCTTGAAGCGTGTGAAAAACTCAAAAAAGTTCGTCCGCGCAGTATAGGTCAAGCGTCGCGCATATCGGGCGTAAGCCCTGCCGATATTTCGGTGCTCATTATATATACAGGGGGCGAACGCGATGTTTGATTTTATAAAACTAAAGGCTCTTTGTGCGCCGTTTTTCACTCTTACCGATGAAATGTGTGAAAAACTAAGGGTTTACGGCGAGATGCTTATAGAGTGGAACGAAAAAATGAATCTCACCGCCATTAAAGAGCCCGATGAAATTTTGATAAAACATTTTTACGATTGCCTTTTGTTTTTGAAGAACGTAAAAATTCCGCAAAACGCAAGGGTTATTGACGTCGGCACAGGCGCGGGATTTCCCGGTGTTGTACTCAAAATTGCGCGACCTGATATTGACCTTACTCTCCTTGACGGACTTAACAAACGCATAACCTTTTTAAACGCCGTTTTGGAAAATATCGGTCTTTCAGCCACCGCCGTCCACGGCAGAGCCGAAGAGTTTGCAAAAAAGCCAGAATATAGAGAAACTTATGATATTGCCTGTGCGCGCGCCGTTGCACGACTTAACGTTTTGACGGAATACTGTTTGCCTTTTGTAAAGTCGGGCGGACAGTTTGTATCTATGAAAGGCCCCGCGGCAGAGGAAGAACTAATTGAATCAGAAAAGGCTATTTCTGTTCTTGGCGGAGAAAAGAGCGGTTTTTTCGCAGAAAAACTGCCCGACGAAAGCCAAAGATGCTTTATAAAAATAAAAAAGTTATCGCAAACGCCGACAAAATATCCAAGAAACTCAGGCAAAATTACAAAGCAACCGTTGTAAGCGGTTGCTTTTTTGTTTTATTCGTCGCTTTTTGCGATGTAAATTAGTGGAAATGCTTGTCCTTCTTTGTTAAACTAAATTACGGAAAGAGGTGACGCCGATGCAACTTCCTAAAATATACGCAAAGCCTATGCGTCGGTTACAGGAATT
>JAFPBM010000082.1 GCA_017424125.1 Clostridia bacterium
GCTTTGGTCAAGCCTCTATGAGTTTACAACGGGCGTACCGTTCTATTCAATGGTATACCACGGCAGCGTTAATTATACAGGCAAATCAATAAACCTGTCGGCAGATGCTAAAACAGAATTTTTGCGCACTATCGAATACGGCGCGGGACTCAAATATACCCTTGTTTATCAAAACGCAGCGGCTGTTAAGAAGTCGGATTATACCGAACTTTATTCGGCAGAGTTTGAAGATAGCAAGGATTTGGCTGCCGCCAATTATAAAGCGGTTAACGAACTTTATAAAAAGACGTCAAACGCAGAAATTATAGCGCATAAATCGCTTACCGATTCTGTGTTTATTACAGAATATTCAAACGGCGTTCTGACCGTCGTTAACTACGGTGATGTAGATTATCAGTCGGAATACGGCACCGTAAAGGCAAAAGATTATATAGTAAAGGAAGGGTAAGGCTTTGAACAAGTTAAAATATAAGCATAAAAGAGCATTGTTCGGCTACGGCTTTATCGCACCTTGGCTTGTTGGCTTTTTGCTCTTCTTTACCGTACCGATTGTAAGTTCGATTGTAATGAGTTTGAACGAACTCTCGCTGAAAAGCGGTGCACTCGAATATAAATTCCTCGGTATTGAAAACTTCAAATACGCTCTGACGGGTGACGAGAAATTCATCCCTTATCTGTCGGAATGTCTTTTGGACCTTGTAATCGACGTTCCGCTTATTTTAATCTGCAGTTTCTTCTTTTCGCTTATCCTAAACCAAACGTTTAAGGGTAATACGCTTATGAAGGTTGTATTCTTCCTGCCCGTAATTTTGGGTAACGGCGTTTTCGCCCTTTATCAGACTCAACTTTTGGACGTTCAGGGAATGTCGGTTGAGATGATACAGGCAGAAAGTGAATCAATGCTCGGCGGTTTCACAACCAGCGGACTTATCGAATTTATGCGTGAGGCAGGTCTGCCTGACGAGGTGCTCGGTTATTTGACAATACCGATTGACAGAATTTACACCCTTATGAGCAAATCGGGCGTTCAGACCTTTATATTCCTTTCGGGATTAAAGGCGGTTCCGTCTTCACTTTACGAGTCGGCACACGTAGAGGGTTGTTCGGCTTGGGACAGTTTTTGGAAGATAACGCTTCCTATGGTGTCCCCAATGATAATAGTTAACGTCGTCTATACAATAGTCGACAGTTTTGCGGCAGAGGATAATACTTTGCTGAAATACATATACTCAACAGGCTTCAAAAACACAAACTTCGGTTTGTCGGCTGCTATGGCATGGATATTCTTTATCATCCTCGGCATAGTTGTGGCAATTGTTTTGTGGCTTGTCAATAAGCGTATAGTATATCTTAACAACGGGAGATGATAGGTGATGGATTACAACTCGGTACTTGAAAAAACAAGACTTCCGCGCAAACATGCCGCACACATCTCTTTCGTTATAGTAAGAGCAATTTTGTGTATCGGCTTTGCATATACAATTCTCTATCCGCTATTTATGATGTTTTCGCGTTCTTTAATGTCTGCGGCAGACCTTTATGATAACTCGGTTGTGTGGATTCCAAAACATTTCACACTTGATACCATAAAGGCAATGTCAAAACAACTTTCATATTTCGGTACGCTTTTTAACAGTATTTGGATTTCGCTTACCGTAACGCTTTTACAACTCGTTTCCTGTATGATGGCGGGCTACGGCTTTGCAAGATTCAAATTCCCGGGTAGAACTTTACTTTTCGGCGGCGTAATATTTTCACTTCTCGTTCCGCCGCAGTTAATCGTTTTGCCGCAGTACTTGAATTTCAGAGCATTTGATATTTTCGGCATTTTCGAACTTATTTTGGGCGCGCCCATAAATATGCTCGAAACCTCACTTCCAATCTTTTTGTTAGCGGCAACCGCTAACGGAATAAAGTGCGGTCTTTATATCTACATATTCAGACAAACGTTTGTAAATATGCCCATAGAAACAGAGGAAGCCGCAACGGTAGACGGTGCGGGCACAATCCGCACGTTTGCACAAATTATGGTACCTGGTGCAAAAAACGCCGCCATAACGGTAGCGCTTTTCTCGTTTGTTTGGCAGTGGAACGATTTGTTCTTTTCAGAAATTTACAGTAAACAAAAAACACTTTCAATGTCCTACGGCGGCGCATCGCTTGAGAATTTGACCTCAACCAACCCCAATTTTGCCGATTATAACTTTTATAATCTTACATTCCAGTCGGCGTTTAAGGGCGCATCGGTTTTGCTTATTCTCTTGCCGCTTATTATAATCTTCTTACTGTTGCAAAGATATTTTGTTGACAGTGTAGAAAACTCAGGTATCGTAGGATAAAAACAGGTGATATTATGGCAATATATTATGTTGATTCTATAAACGGAAGTAACGATTTTTCAGGCATTTCACCCGAAAAAGCATTTAAGAATTTTGAAAAAATAAACGAAATGACGTTTTCGGCAGGGGATAAAATTCTGCTCAAACGTGATAGCGTTTTTTCAGATGCACTGACCGTAAACGGCAGTGGCGACGTAGATGCCCCTATCGTAATATCTGCCTATGGCGAAGGTCTTAAAAAACCCGCAATTATAACAGAGGGTGAACCCTATGCCGCACTGCAAATTAAGGGTGAATGTATAACGGTAGACGGCCTTGAAATAGAAAACCGCAAGGGTAGATGCGGTATCTATTCATCGGGCGATATTCACGGCGCTATCAGAAATATCACCATAACGTCTTGCTATATTCACGACGTATGGGTGGATAACAATCTGCCCCCGCGCCCCGCATCGGGCGGTTGGCACCATCACCACGGCGGTATTATTATAGAAACAAATACAGTAGCGCCAACGTGGTACGAAAACGCACATATCGAAAATAACACTATAGTAAACGTCAACCGCACAGGCATTTGGTTTGGTGGAAAGTGGTTTAACCGTTTCAAAAATTCATTCCCTTGGACTACTAATAAGGCAGAGGGAATGGATGATGAGTGGTGGCCGCATAAAAACGTTTATATTGCTTGGAACGTTGTCGACCACGCGCATGGCGACGGCATTATAGGTATTGGTTGTATAGGTCTGCTTATCGAGCATAACCGCGTATATTATGCAAACTGCGGTTCGCGCAACGGCAATTGTAACGCAGGTCTTTGGTCAATGGCTTGTGACGGCGCCGTTATCCAGTATAACGAAGTTGCTTATACGGGTATGGAATATGGCGGCGACGGTGAAGGTTACGACATTGATAACTGCAGCCGCAATACAATCTTTCAGTATAACTACAGTCATCATAACGAGGGCGGATTCTTGCTAATCTGCAACATAACCTGTAACTCTGCGGATTCGCATATAAACAACGTTGCAAGAAATAACTTAAGTGTTAACGACGCA
>JAFPBM010000083.1 GCA_017424125.1 Clostridia bacterium
CCACGCATTATCGGGGAAATCTACAGTATCGGTCTGCCGGCAATTATTGCGCAGGCTCTGATGTCTGTCATGACCTATGGACTTAACATTATCCTTTTTAAAACTGTAACCGCCGACGATATAAAACCCGCCATAACACGCGCTTTCCGTCTGATTGGCGAAGAACGCGGTGTTGAGGTTTCCGCTGACGATACGGCGGTGAGTGCCATTGCTTACGGTTGCGGCGGTGACGTGCGAAAAGCCATAAATGCCGCGGAACTTGCCGCCCTGACGGCAGAGGAAACGGACGGCACCTTGCGTATAACCGAAGAACTTTGCAGAGAACTTGCACAAAAGAGCGCAATGCGCTACGATAAAACGGGTGACGAACATTACGACGTGATATCGGCTTATCAAAAATCAATGCGCGGTTCTGACCCCGATGCCGCACTACACTATTTGGCAAGACTTTTAGCGGCGGGAGATTTGCCGTCGGCTTGCAGAAGACTGCTTGTTTGTGCGAACGAGGACGTCGGTCTTGCCTATCCGTCCATAATTCCGATAGTAAAGGCGGCGGTGGACAGCGCAATGCAACTTGGCCTTCCCGAAGCGCGAATTCCTCTTGCAAATGCCGTTGTGCTTGTGGCAACCAGCCCAAAATCAAACTCGGTATATAACGGCATAAATGCCGCAATGGCCGACGTTGATGCGGGTTTGGCGGGACCAATACCCCGAACGCTGCAAAATAAACATTTCGACGGGGAAGATGCCGCAGTCAAGGGACAGTTTTATAAATATCCCCACACGTTCCCAAACCACTACGTAAAACAACAGTATATGCCTGATGAAATTAAGGATAAAAAATATTATTTTTACGGAGATAATAAAACAGAGCAAAAATTCCGCGAATATTGGGACAAGATAAAAGAGTAAACCAAAATTTGCGGAGGTAACAATGGAAAGCATAACTCTTTCCTGTCGGGTGCTTTATTTGTTTCGTTTTATTCTTGCCGCCGTAACGACCCTTTTGGTTGTTATGGCGGTTTTGTTTTGCAAAATTTTTATTATAATAGTGTTGCTCGTGTTTATTTTTGTGTATTTCTTTTATTTGCCAAGGTTTGTAAAGGGGTATAAACTGTGCTTTAATGCTCGGTTGTATATATCGCGCGGAGTGTTTATAAAAAAGGAAAGCATTTTTGAAAACGGGCAACTTTTACACTTTCGCACTATACAAACACCGATTTGCAGACTTTTTGGGTGTAAGTATGTTTTGATTTTTGCGCCGAGAATGCGGTGTTTGATTGTTTTAGATAACGCGTCGGCAGAAAAAATTTTGGGGGATATATATGAAAAGACTTAAAGTTCATCCGCTTTCTTTCTTTTCGGTTTTTCGGGCGCTGCCTTTTTTGCTCTTAATACCTACTATATATCTAAAACTTATTTTTTTGGTGATTTTTCTTTGTTACAGCACCTTGCTTGTATGTAAAAAGCGTGTTTTTCTATGCGAAAGCAACGTAATGGCGCAAAGCGGTGTCTTAATAAAACAAAAAAGTATTATAAAAAAAGAAAAGATAACGGCATTTAGCGTACGAAGGGGCCCGCTTTCATATATTTTCCGTGCTGCGACGCTAAAACTTTATACAAACGCAGAGAAACGCGGCACCGCCGCACTCACGATGCAGATTTATAAAAAAGATATAGAAAGCGTTTATGAATATTTCGGCACACGTCAAAACTCGGTTGCCGTTAAGACGCCTTTTATTGAAATTCTTTGGGCATCTGCCGCAACGTCCTCTGCTTTTTTTGGGTTTTTGGTTGCAATGCCGTTTTTTAGCCGCGCAGAAAAGTTGTTTGGTGTGGGCGTATCGGCATATTTGATAGAGAAAATCGGCGAGATTTCACAAAACGTCGCATTGCCAACCTTTTCGGGTACGATTTTTATTTTGCTTTTATGCTTTTATTTTTTATCATTTATAATAAACCTTTGCAAAAACCTGTGTTCCAAGGCAAAAGATTTAAAAACGGCATTTTTATACGCCCGCGGTGCCCCGGTTTCTGAAAAAACGGTGGTTTTCAAAACGGCGGTTGGGGCAATATCTTTTGTGCGCCCCTTTGTTTTGCGCATTTTCGGTCGCGGTCAAATTGCGGTGCCTTCGTCGGCTTTTAATAAAAACGATGCACCTCTTCCAAACGCAAAAATATGCGTGGCAGAAATGATAGCACCCTGCATACGTGGTGATAAGCGCGCGTATGCGGCAAAAAACACGCTTTACCGTTTTTTGCGGTGGCGGCTCACGTTGCTTTTTTGTGTAGCGCTATTTTATTGGGTTTCGGCTTCCCTTTTTCCGTTTTTTTCACAGTTTATAGGTCTTGTTAGTGCATTTTTAGCCTTCGCAGTTTTATATCTTATCGCCCTTGCCTTTTATTCGCATAAAACCGCGTGGATTTCGCAAAATGAAGAGTCCATCACCATAAACGCGGTGTATGGCTTTGCGGTAAAACGGGTGACCTTTTCTAAAAAAAATATATCCGAAATTAAAATCACACGTTATCCGAGCGATATAAAAGAAAACACCTGTACCATAAAAATAACGGCATATCCAACGGGAGAGAGCGCGAAAATAAAATGTATAACGGATAATTTTTCAAAATTAGGGTAAGATTGTAAAGAGGGGGCAGAAAAATGGTGAAAGATTGTTTGATTGCTTTCGCGGTCGGCGGTGCAATCTGTGTTATCGGACAGATATTGATTGATTACACAAAACTCACACCTGCGCGAATTCTCGTATCTTTTGTGGTTTCAGGCGTTCTGTTGACCGCCGTCGGCGTGTATGAGCCACTCGTAAAGTTTGCGGGTTTTGGCGCAACGGTACCGCTCACAGGCTTTGGTTACACCCTCGCAAAAGGGGTAGAGGCGGCGGTTGCAAAGTACGGGCTTTTGGGTGCGCTGACAGGCGGACTTACCGCAACGGCGGCAGGAATAACGGCGGCAATTGTTTGCGGTTTTCTTGCGGCGATATTATCAAAATCAAAATCAAAGTCCTAAACGGTTCCGCGTGGAATGTTCCACGTGGAACTTTTGCTTTACAACGGCACTGTAAAGTTATATAATATAAATGATAAGTTTTATCGTGACAGGGAGATTTTATGGGAAAAATAATTTCTATATTCAATCAAAAAGGCGGCGTGGGCAAAACCACAACCGCCGTTAATCTTGCCGCCGCGCTTGGCATTGCGGGCAAGAAAATATTGCTTGTCGACGTAGACCCACAGGGTAATTCCACAAGCGGTTTCGGAATAAATAAACAAAAGGCACTTGTCACTTCGTACGAGGTGCTTATAGGCACCGCAAGGGTGGCAGACGCCGTTTGCAAAACCGAATATAAAAACGTCAGCGTTATGCCTTCTAAGAGTGATTTAGCCGGTGCAGAGATTGAACTGACAGAAATGGACAGGCGTGAAAGCCGCTTAAAATCGGCACTTTTGCAACTTCGCGAGGAATATGATTACATATTTATCGACTGTCCGCCGTCGCTCGGACTCATAGCAATCAACGCGCTTAACGCAAGTGACAGTGTTATGGTGCCCATCCAGTGCGAGTTCTTTGCGATGGAAGGATTATCTCAACTTATGGCAACGGTGCGCCAGGTAAAAAGGCTATATAATCCCACGCTCGAACTCGAGGGCGTACTGCTTACGATGTATGACGGCAGACTTAATTTAACACAGCAAGTAGTAGCCGAAATCAAAAAATATTTTGCAAAGAAACTTTATAGCACGGTAATTCCGCGTACCGTCCGTCTTTCGGAAGCGCCGAGTTACGGCATGCCGATACAGTATTACGACAAGCGTTCCAAGGGTGCCGATGCATACGGTAAACTTGCAAAAGAATTTCTTAAAAATAACAGAGGGTGAACATAATGAAAAAAGGCGGACTTGGCAGAGGACTTGATTCTCTATTTGACCAAAACAGCGTAGATAAAGACAGCATTTTGCTTGTAAAACTGTCCGAAATTGAACCAAACAAAAATCAGCCGCGTAAAACCTTTGACGAAAAGGCTATTGAAGAACTTTCAAACAGCATAAAAGAACACGGACTTTTGCAACCGATTTTGGTGCGCCCGCTTGTAAACGGCGCATACCAGATTATTGCGGGTGAACGCCGTTGGCGCGCCTGTCGTATGGCGGAACTTGATATGGTGCCCGTAATTATAAAAGAAATGGACGACCGCAAAACAATGGAGGTTTCGATTATTGAAAACCTTCAGCGTGAAGACCTCAACCCCGTTGAAGAGGCGCTCGGTTTCAAGGCGCTTATTGATACTTACGGTCTTACGCAGGAACAGGTTGCGGAGCGTGTGGGAAAATCCCGTTCGGCAATCACCAACGCACTCAGACTTTTAGGTCTTAGCGATAAGATATTAGAGTCGCTTCGCGAGGGTGAGATTACGGTAGGTCACGCCAAGGCATTGCTTTCCGCAGAAGAAAGCAGACGCAACAGCCTTTTATCGCTTGCGGTTGCGGGCGCTTCGGTTCGTCAACTCGAACAGATGGCAAAGAGTCAGGAAAAGCCGCAAAAAAAGACGGCTCCCGCCGCCAAAGACAAGTATTACAGGGAGGTTGAACTCGCATTGAAGTCGGTATTGCACCGTCCTGTAAAAATCACAAAAGAGGATAACGGACGCGGCACACTTTCGATTGAGTTCTATAATAACGATGAACTAAAGGACCTTGCAAAAC
>JAFPBM010000084.1 GCA_017424125.1 Clostridia bacterium
AGGTTACGGCAGACGTTCGCTTTCTGAAGATTACCGTCTGCAGTCACGCGGCGGACAGGGTGTTACAAACTATAATACCGCAAAATACGGCGACGTTTGTACAGTTCTTTCGGTAACCGACGATGATGATATTATTATGATTGCTTCTAACGGCATTATAATCCGTATTGCTGCGGCAGAAATCAGCACCTTTGCCCGTCCGTCTAAGGGCGTTCGCGTAATGCGTGTGGCAGAGGGTGAAAAGATTCTCTCCATAGTAAAGGCAGACCACGCCGATGAGGAAGAACTCGCCGATGTTGAGGCAGAGGCAGAGGCGGAAACCCCCGCAGAATCAACACCTGTAAATGAGGAAGAATAATGCAAAACTTTTTCGGTTTTGACAGGGAAAAATACGTTATAAAAAAAGAGGTAATAAAGGCGGCGAACGGTATAGGCGCCGCCTATTCCTCTGTGCTTGCAATAAGTTTCTTTTTGCAACTTGTTGTTATTTTAATAACGGCGCTGTTTTCGGGTTTTTTAAATATGATGGTCATTGCTGAGGATAGTGTTTTTTCCCTTGTAATGCAGATTGTGACCTCAATAATTGTTTTTACAGTACCATATATTGTGGTTGCAAAAATATTAAAATACAATATATCTAATTTAGTTGAACTCCGCAAACCTAAAAAAGAAACCCTATTACCGCTTTTGTGTGTAGGACTTGGAGTTTGGGCTTTGAGCGAGATTTTTACAAATATCTTCGCATCGACACTCTCTTCTGTCGGAATAAACCCCGAAATGCCGCATATGGAAAGCGGTGGCAGCGCCGCGGGTAAAATTTTATATTTTCTGGCAATTGCAGTTGTAGCCCCCCTTGCAGAAGAGTTTGCTCTGCGCGGCATAGTGCTTTCAGTACTTAAAAAATTTGGCGAAGGCTTTGCTATCATTATGTCAGCCTTAATATTCGGCTTCATGCACGGAAATCTCATACAAATGCCCTTTGCTTTCGCTGCAGGAATCGGCCTTGGCTTTGTTGCGGTAAAATGCGGCTCTTTGTGGGGTTCGGTATTGTTACACTTCATTGTAAACACAGTTTCGATTTTGACACAGTTTATATCCGATGCGTTTTCTATGGAGATTGCAAACGTTGCATACTCTGTTTACTTAATTGTCGCTTTGATTGTCGGCGTTTTCGGACTTTTGTTTTTAATCCGCAAGGGCGAAACGTTAACGCTTAAAAAGAGTGAAATCAACGTAACAACGGGCGAAAAGGTAAAATACTTTTTCTCGGCACCGTTTATTATAATTTCGCTAATCGTTACCGCAATAGAAATAATTGCCGTACAGGTGATTTACTGATGGATAAAAAATTTATGGAACGCGCAATAACTTTGGCAAAAACTGCCGCCGCACAGGGCGAAGTGCCCGTCGGTGCGGTTGTTGTGCGTGATGGAAAAATAATAGGCGAGGGTTATAATAGATGCGAAGAACTTTCTTCGCCCACCGCCCACGCAGAAATAATGGCTATAAACGCAGCCGCAAAGACGCAAAAAGACTGGCGGCTTGGCGGCTGTTCGCTTTATGTCACGCTTGAACCTTGTCCTATGTGTGCGGGTGCAATTTTGGGCGCCCGTTTAGACGAGGTTGTGTTTGGTGCGTTTGATAACCGCGCGGGTTCGTGTGCTAACGAATCGGTTGTAAATCTTTTTTCATTGGGTTATGAAAATCCACCCACCGTTTACGGCGGAATTATGGAAGAAGAATGTAAAACCATTTTGCGCGAGTTTTTTGAAAAACGCAGATAATGTTCCACGTGGAACACAAAGGAGGAAAGGGTATGCAAATTGAAAAAATTATAAAAAAGCATACCGAATATCCCTTTGGCGTATGCGCTTTTTCGCACGTTGCGGATTGCCTTTTCGAGTGCAAGGCAAAAGAGCGTCTTCCCAAAGACGCAAAATCCATAATTTGTTTTGCGGTGCCTTATAAAATAAAAGAAAAAGCGCCAAAAAACATATCACGCTATGCGGCGGTGCCCGATTATCACACGGTGTTGCCCGCTTTGTTCTTGCCGCTTTGTGAAGAACTTAAAACCGCGTATCCCAAAAACGAATTTGTGTTTTTTACCGATAATTCGCCCATACACGAGGTTAAAGCCGCCGCCGCGGCAGGACTCGGTGTTATTGGTAAAAACGGTCTATTAATAAACGATAAATACGGCAGTTTTGTTTTTCTTTGCGAGATTGTGACAGATTTACTGCTTGAAACCACCGATAAAACCGCCTTTTGCGAGAATTGTTTGCTTTGCGAAAAGGCTTGTCCCGTCGGTCTTTGTAAAAACGACTGTTTGTCGGCGCTGACACAGAAAAAAGCGCCCCTGACACCGCAAGATGAAGAAATGATTTCTTCTCACGGCACGGTGTGGGGCTGTGATATATGTCAAAACGTATGTCCGCACAATAAAATGGCGCAGTTGTCGCAAGTTGACGCTTTTATAAACGGATACCGTGACAAATATGAAGTCGGCGAGGATATAACAGGCAGAGCATACGCCTGGCGCGGCGAAAAGGTTATAAAACGCAACGCCGAAATTAAAAAATAGAAATATCTTCACGGTTTATTCCGCCAAGCAAGAAAAGAAACCCGATATAAACTCCGCTTGAAAGAAAAATAGAAATAATCACGCTTATAACGGCGCTAAACGGAAGTGCGTTATATATAAATGACGCCGTAACGGCACAAAGAGTGGCGGAAAGCAGTGGTTTTATGAGCCATTTTCCTATATTAAATGGCGTTTTTGCGGTTGAAAGTAACTTCCAAACGCGCAAAGAAGCGGTATAAAGGTTGCTTATAACCATAATAGATAAAAACCCCGTCATACCAAAGCGGCTTACAACAAGCGGTACGGCAACAAGCCGCGCCGCCGAATCCGAAACCGAAAGCCAGAAAATAAAGGACTGTTTATCAAGTCCTTTTAACATTCCGTCGCAGATGCTGTCTATATACATAAGCGGCACAATTGGCGCAAGCGCGCGCAGAAGATATGAAACCTCGTAACTTTCGTAAAACAACATTCCAAGTGGTTTTGAAAGCGCAAAGAAAAGTGCGCCTATCAGAAAAGAGGCACTTGCGGTTATCGTAATTGTTCTTTCACTTGCGAAACGGATTTTATAGTCTTGCTTTTTGGTTGCCGCTTCGCTCATTTCCGGTACAAGCAGAGTAGATATTGCCGTTAAAAACGATGACGGGAAGAATAAAAGCGGCAAAGCCATACCTTTTATCATTCCAAATTGCGAAAGTGCAGAAGCGGCACCGAAAGCGTTAAGACTTTTGGGAACTAATATGTTTTCAGCCGTCCGCAGACCTGAATTTAAGTACCTCCCCGCCGTTATCGGCGTTGCAATGCGAAGTATCTCTCTAAAACCTTGGTTATTTTGTGTGTTGCTACTGTTTGGCACTTTTCGTTTGTCCGCTTGGTATGAAAGATATAAAATAAAGCAAGAAACCGCCTCGGCTACGGTGTCGCCCACCATAACCGCCGTTACCGCAAAGGATATGCCCTTTTTTGCAAAACCGCTCGCAAGGCATAAAACGAGGATAATCCGCACCGCTTGTTCAATTATTTGTGTAAGTGCGGGGGATAACGTTTTGCGACGCGCCAAAAAATATCCCCGCAAACAAGCGCTTATGCTCATAAATGGGAGAGAAACCCCTAAAATTTTGATAGCGTTTGTCGCTCTGGCGTCAAAAAGTATGCGCTTTGCTATAAAGTCTGCGCCAAAGAACGTGATGCACAGCGTAAAAAGAGATATTACAAGGCAGAGAAAAACGCCTTTTTTAAGAACGCTGACAGCGCCTTTTTTATTGTTTACGGCAAGGCTATTTGTCACAAGTCGGGTTACGGCGGTACAAATTCCGCCACCCGCAAAAGCCGAAACAAAGACGTAAACAGATAAAACAAGTTGGTAAAGCCCAACACCCTCACTGCCAATGGCGCGTCCGAGCCACACCTTGAAAATCATACCCGCAACGCGCAAAACAAGCGACGTGGCAAAAAGTATGACCGCATTTTTTATAAAAACAACCTTTTTCATTAAAACACCCCGTAAATAATACGCAATTTTTCGCGGTGTTAGACCAAAGGAGAGATAAAATGGCAACTCCACTTGCAGAAAAAATCCGCCCCGCCACAATAGATGAAATAGTGGGACAGCGACATCTTCTTGCAGAGGGCAAGGCGCTTCGCCGAATAATTGAATCGGGCGAACTTACCAACCTCATATTCTACGGCCCGTCGGGCGTGGGAAAAACTACCGTTGCGAATATAAT
Source organism: Clostridia bacterium (assembly GCA_017424125.1). GTDB lineage: Bacteria > Bacillota > Clostridia > Oscillospirales > Acutalibacteraceae > SIG589. The sequence goes on from JAFPBM010000084.1 coordinate 4,309, forward strand.
TGCCGCGCGTTGCGGCAAAAAACTTTATAAACTTAATGCCACAACTGCTTCGATTTCGGATATAAAGGATATAATTGCCGGACTTGACACAATAGAAGGTTACGGCGGAGTAGTGCTGTATCTTGATGAGATTCAGTATTTTAACAAAAAGCAACAACAAATTTTGCTTGAATATATCGAGCGAGGGGACATAACGCTCATAGCATCTACAACCGAAAACCCGTATTTTTACGTTTACGGCGCGGTTTTAAGCCGCAGCACCGTTTTTGAGTTTAAAACCGTAACCGCCGACGATATAAAACCCGCTATAACACGCGCTTTCCGTCTGATTGGCGAAGAACGCGGTGTTGAGGTTTCCGCTGACGATACGGCGGTGAGTGCCATTGCTTACGGTTGCGGCGGTGACGTGCGAAAAGCCATAAACGCCGCAGAACTTGCTGCCTTAACAGCAGAAGAAAAAGACGGCAAACTGTATATAACCGAAGAACTTTGCAGAGAACTTGCGCAAAAGAGCGCTATGCGCTACGATAAATCGGGGGACGAGCATTACGACGTGATATCGGCTTATCAAAAATCAATGCGCGGTTCCGACCCAGATGCCGCACTACACTATTTGGCAAGGCTTTTGGCGGCGGGAGATTTGCCGTCGGCATGCAGAAGGTTGCTTGTATGTGCTAACGAAGACGTAGGTCTTGCCTATCCGTCCATAATTCCGATAGTGAAAGCGGCGGTTGACAGCGCAATGCAACTCGGTCTTCCCGAAGCGCGAATTCCTCTTGCAAATGCCGTTGTGCTTGTGGCAACCTGTCCAAAATCAAACTCGGTCTATAACGGCATAAACGCCGCAATGGCAGACGTTGATGCGGGTTTGGCGGGACCAATACCCCGAACGCTGCAAAATAAACATTTCGACGGGGAAGATGCCTCTGTCAAAGGACAGTTTTATAAATACCCCCACACTTTCCCAAACCACTACGTAAAACAACAGTATATGCCTGATGAAATTAAGGATAAAAAATATTATTTTTACGGAGATAATAAAACAGAGCAAAAATTCCGCGAATATTGGGAC
>JAFPBM010000085.1 GCA_017424125.1 Clostridia bacterium
ACATACATTTGTCTGCCTGAACAATTTTTGCGCCCTGTAACACGTTAGGCATATATTCTGTTATTGCTGATGAGATGCAGTTGGTGATAGTAATAGCGTGTTTTGCATCGGGGCAATTAACAACTATGTCTATAAAGAGTGACGTATCAGAACGTCTTTCAATTGTGGTCATAGACATAATTTGCATAGCAGAATAACCATAAGATGAGATTTCATCCTGTTTTGCGACGTATTCATAGAAAGAATAAGTTTTCATAATATCAACATAGGATTCAACCATGTTGAGAGAAGAAGCAATATCGGTATTGTTGATTTTACCGCTTGTAGTAGAAGCATAATTTTCTGTACCGATACCACCGTTACTACCAATAACGGCAGAAGATGCGGTGTATGTAGGCTTAACAAAATTGTAGTTGTAAACAAAGGTTGCACCCGCAACAATTGCAACAGCCGCAATTATAAACCAAATCTTTTTAATGATTACGTCAATGACGAACCAGATGGATATCTCCTTCATTTTATTAAAAACTCCTTTCAAGACAAAAAGAAAATTGCATACGCTACGAACAAGTATAACATATGCAATCGTAAATATCAAGTTATTTATTTATAATATATATTGTTTATTTTTGGAAAATAAAATCATCAAAAATCTCATATAAAGTTTTTAGTTCGGGTTTTTCACTTTCCACCTTTTCGGCAAGAGAAATAATGCGTTTTTTGTCGGTTGTGAGGTCGAGGTAGTCATAACATTTGCCGTCAATTTTAATGGAAATACCGTAAGTTTTGAAACGTTTTCCGTTTTCATCACGTGTGAAACCGACGTTAACGTCACAAGTGTAATTTTGCATTATAAACCCCTCCTTGTCACGAGGAGATTATACTACCTTTCTTATCACTTGTCAAGATAAAATTCCAAAGTTTTTCACATTTTTGTAAATCGACAAAAACGGCTTAAAATAGCGCGATTTTCCAAAAATATGCCAAAAATCCCAAAAATTTTTATTTGCAATTTTTAGAACGGTAATTTAATATATATTATGGTGATTATATGGTTAATATTTTTTTGCGTATAGGCTTTTTTGTTAGCATTTTATCTTCGCTTGTTTGCTTTTATTACATATTGGGCTTTCAGCATAGCGGTGACGGAATTGAGTCGCTTAATATGATAAATGCATTTGGCAACCTTTCACAAAAAATTCTGCTTTTTACAACGTTTTGGGCGGTAGCAGCAGATATTCTCATGAAGAAAAAATAGATACCACGTGTTTGTGGTATCTATTTTTCATTTAGTTCTTTGGGTGTTACAAAAACAGTGTTATTAGTTTTGTAAATCACCATACCCGGCCTTGCACCCGCGGGTTTTTTAACGTGTTTTACCGCGGTGTAATCAACAGGAACCTGTGAAGAATCTTTTGCCTGTGAGTGAAAAGCCGCAAGGGAAGCCGCCTCTAAAATCGTGCGGTCGGGTATCTCTTGACCGTCTGACACGATTATAACGTGTGAGCCGTGAATGTTTTTGGTGTGCAGCCAAATATCGTCTTTTTGTGCGGTACGCAAGGTCAGTGTATCGTTTTGTGCATTGTTTCTGCCGACTAAAATCAAAAATCCGTCTGAAGACTCATATTTTCTCGGCGGTAACGATTTATGTTTCACCGTTTTGTTTTTTTGTTTTCTAATGTACCCAGTAGAAACGAGTTCATCGTGTATGTCTAAAATTTCCGCCATACTTTCGGCACGTAAAAGCGCATCTTCAACCGATTTTATATATGCCTGTTCGCTTTCACAGTCGGCAATAAGCGCCCCCAAAGTCTGTTCGGCAGAGCAAAGTTTTCTATATTCCTTAAAATACTTTGCAGCACACGCTTGCGGGGAAAGTGCGGGGTCAAGCGGAATACGTATCGTGTTCAGGTTTTCGTCGTAATAATTCGGCACCTCGGCAAAGGTGCTGCCGTTTTTGATTAAATGTATATTAGCCTTGATGAGTTCGCCGTAGATGCGGTATTTTTCGCGGTCTTTACATTTCTCTTTTTCTTTTTGACGTATGAAAAGTTTCTTTTCAAGTCGCGCTTTCGTGCTATTCACAACGCGTAAAACGTCAGAAGCACTTCGCTTAATGCGAGCCGCGGCATCGCGTTCACAGTAAAAGGCGTCAAGCAATTGACTGAAACTGTCATATTCCTTGAGTGTGTAAAGATTTCCGTATTGATTTATTGGTAAAAAAGAAAAATCCTTAGGCATACCGTCTTGCGCTAAAAGCATGTACGGTGTGCCGTTTTGCGCTATTTCTTTAAACGTGGCAAAAGCGCTTAAAAAGGCGCTTTTTTGCGCATCAGTCATATTGGATACAAGCAAATCTTCGCCTACACAGTAGGCAATTTCTCTTGCAACGAGCGGCGAAACACCCGCCACGTTTTCAAGTATTGCGCGGTCAAGGGTTACTTTGCCCATTTCCAAAATATCATCCAAAACCGTAGCGTCAAAGGGCGATTTTTTCTCTTGCGCGGGGGGCAGGGCGTATATAGCGCCGGGTTGAATAAGACGGGCGTTCGTTTCAATATCGGAACGCTTAAGTGCATCTAAAATTCTGCCGTCTTCGTTTACTAAAATCACGTTGCTTTGGTTGCCTATAAACTCGGTTATAAGACGCAAGTTTTTGCGTTCGCCCATCTCGTCGGTTGCGCTGATACAAAGGGTTAACATTCGTTCAAGGGAATGTTGTGTTACAGATAAAAGTTTGCCGCCTGTCAGGTGTTTTCGCAAAAGCATACAAAACATAGGCGGTACGGCGGGATTTTCAAAATTTTGTTCGGTGAAAGAAATGCGCGAAGAACCACTCCGCACCGATATCAGCAGTTTTTTATTAAAACCTGCCGCGCGCAGAGAGATTACGATTTCGTCGCGCTGCGGCTGTGAAATTTTATCAATTCGGCTGCCACAGGCTGTATTTAATTCTTTTGATAAATTAGAAATAAAAATAGCGTCAAATGGCATAAATTTACCTCAAAAAGTTTTCAATACACCGTGCGGCGGCATAATATTCCTCGTATTTATCCGCCTCTTTTGGAACACTTTTAATACTGTCGGCACATTTTTTAAGCCTTGCATATTGTTTGCTTAAAAACTCTTTATCCTCACGTTTTTCGGGGTTTAATTTTCCACAGTAAATAAATTTTTCTTTATCTTCTATAGGGCATTTTTCTGCTAAAACTTCCATAATGGTGTAAGGCCTGCCGTCAATAACTGCGGTTTCAGAAATCAGGGTGTAACGCTCGCAAAGGTAACGACGTAGTTCCTCGGGCGAGTTCATAGGTTGCAATAAAAAACGTTTTTTGCTGTTTTCTGCCCACGAACGTGCCAAAATTCCCGCAATACATTCACCGCCCATACCCGCGATAACAACGGTGTCGACCTCCGATTTTTCAACGCCCGAAAGCCCGTCACAAAGTCTAAAACCAATCCCTGTAACGCCGCTTTCACTAACGTTTTTCATAGCGCTTTTAAGGGGTAGTGCGCGTATATCACACGCCAAAACAGCAGGAGAAATTTCCTGCTGTCTTAGAAAAATCGGCAAATATGCGTGGTCGGTGCCAATATCGGCAACGCGGTCACCTTTTTTAATGAGTTTTGCAATTTCTGCAAGTCTTTCTTTCAAAAAAAACATTATTTGTCCGCAAAATGTGCGTTAAGTTTCGCAAGAAGTGCATCACAGTCGTTACCGTGAACGGCACAAGCCTGTTCAATGCTCTCTCCGCGGGCGGAGGGGCAGCCAAGGCAATGCATGCCGATTTCAAGGAAATATATTCCCGCACTCTGGTCCATATCAAGAACCTCGCCTACGCACATATCTTTTGTGATTACCATAAATAAACTTCCTTTCTATTAAAACAGTTTAAGATTTTCGTCTTGTTTGCGGTCGTGTTTATAAAGTTTACGGTTGTCGAGCGCCCACATTCTGCCTGAAAATTCACCTTTTTCAAGCGGTGCCGTCGCATCTAAAACTTCATAAACAGTCGCATCGAGCATATCGAGTTGCGAAAGCAGTATAGCCTCTAAAAACATAGGACGCATACAAGCGCCAAACTCGGGTTCACCGTGGTGGGATAGCACCATGTGTTCGAGCAGAGTTGCCGTTTCTTCCGATACGCCTAATTCGTTTGCCGCTTTTTCAATCATCATCGCACCGTATGCCAAATGTCCAATAAGATTACCCTTAGTAGAATAACCTGATGCAACACCGGTATGCGAAACGGTGAATTCTTCGGTCTTTGCAATATCGTGCAAAATAGCACCCGCAATAAGCAGTTCCTTATCAACGGCAGGGTAGATGTTGCAAACGCCGTCGCAAAGACGGATAATTGAAAGAGTGTGAAGTAAAAGTCCGCCGCGGATTGCGTGATGCAGTTTGTATGCCGCGGGCCAGAAAAGCAACTTTTCCTTGTGCTTTTCAAGCAAGTTTACGGTGATTTTGCGTAAATCTTCGTCCGAAAACGCGTTTGCAATACCCAAAATCTCATCATACATCTTTTCGCCCGAATAAAGCGAAGACTGCACAAAATCCTCAACAGATACGTTATCAGACGGCAAGACAGGTCGGATTTTATCAATACGCAACTGGTCGTTTCCTTGGTATTTTGAAAGCGTACCGCGCACTTTAACAAGGTCGTCTATGCCGTATTCGCCATATTCCGCCTCGCTATAGTTCCAGATTTTTGCGTTGATTTCACCCGTCTTGTCGGAAAGTGTAAGGTCTAAAAAACAGTCACCCTTTTGCGACGTCTTTTTGTCACAGGTTTTAACAAGGCAAAACGCCTCAACCGTACCTTTATTATCAATCGGTGTAAAGTTCATACCGCACCTCCAATATTGCTCTTAAGAAATTATACTATAAAATTCGCCGTTACGCAAGAACTGTGTTTGACTTTATATTATAATTATCGTATAATAATAAAAAAATTTGTATGGGAGAACATAAATGAAGAAAATTGTTACCCTTTTTATTACTTTAATAATGTTTTTTTCTTATAGTTTTTCGGCGTCGGCACTTGCCGTTCCAAACGTCCCTACGACAGAGGCGGAATTTTACGCCGCCGACTATGCGGGAGTATTATCTGATGCTACCAAAGCGGCAATCGTTTCGGGCAACCAAACGCTTCGAACCGCAACAGGCGGGGAGATTGTTGTTGTGACGGTGGATAATACCGACGGTTTAGAAACGTCGGACTACGCAAAAGAATTAGGTGACCTTTGGGGCGTCGGCTCGGCACAGTATAATAACGGAATGGTGTTGCTTTTAAGCATAGAGGATGGCGATTACTACGTTGCTCTCGGCACAGGCGCAGAAACGCTTGTGGACAAACTGCAAAACTTGCTTGATACCGAACTCGAACCTGATTTTGCGGCAAAAAATTACGATGCGGGCGTTTTGAAGTGTTTCAGCGCGCTTTCTACGCTATTAAGCGAATCGGGCATTGGCGGACCGCTTAATTATTACGAAGAAAGCGGTGACTATACCTTTACAGGTTACCGTCAGCACGCCGCGGGCGGAATGAGCGCATCATACGGCAAATCATTTACTATATGGGCAATATTATTTTTTGTTTTTTTATTTATAGTTATTTTGCTTATATCGCGTTCTTGCGTCTATCCCGCATACGGTTACGGCGGTTTCCCGTTTATGCCGTTTTTGTTTATGGGACCGTTTTATCGCAGACCTTTTTTCTTTCACGGACACCACCATCATCACCACAACCATCATAACCACTTCGGGGGTGGATTTGGCGGCGGCGCCGGTAGAGGTGGCGGCTTCGGCGGCGGAGGTTCCTTTGGCGGAGGCGGCGCAGGCAGAAGATGATGAAAAAGGTTATAAAACGCGCATTTTTGGATACCCTGCCCGTAATGGCAGGGTATTTGGTATTAAGTATAGGGTTCGGTGTTATAATGCAGTCTAAGGGCTACGGTATACTCGTGCCCCTTTGTATGAGTGTTTTTATATATGCGGGTTCTATGCAGTATCTCGCAATCGATTTGCTTTCGGGCGGCGCATCGCTAATTGCTACGGCACTTACAACCATTGCGGTTAACGCCCGTCATTTATTTTACGGAATATCAATGGTCGGCAAGTATAAAGATACAGGAAAAGAGAAACCTTATCTTATTTTTTCTCTTACCGACGAAACCTATTCCCTTGTGTGCGAGGGAGAGGAAAAGGATAAAAAATATTATTTTTTAGTATCCATTTTCAACCACAGTTATTGGGTAATAGGCACGTTTTTTGGCGCCCTTTTGGGAACGGTTGCAAACTTTAACACAAACGGCATAGATTTTGCGCTTACGGCACTTTTTATCACCGTTTTTGTAGAACAGTGGCTTAACTCAAAAAACCACGTTTACGCTATAATCGGTGTGGTATCATCACTTATCTGTCTTTTTGTTTTCGGCAAAGACAGTTTTCTTATCCCCGCAATGATTTTAATCACAGTAGCACTTGCAGTATATAAAAAGGTAGGTGCTAAGAATGAATAATACATATATAATTCTGTCAATTGCGGTAATAGCGGCTGTAACGCTAACATTACGCGCACTTCCGTTTTTGATTTTTAGGAGTGGCAACATACCAAATTTTGTAACCTACCTTGGCAATACGTTGCCGTATGCAATAATGGGAATGCTTGTAGTATATTGTCTTCGAGGTACAGACTTTTTATCTACCACCCACGGCATACCCGAAATCGCGGCGGCGTTATCGGTAGTGATTTTACACGTTTGGAAGCGCAAAACGCTTTTAAGCATTTGCGGCGGCACCGCGGTTTATATGGTGCTTATACAGTTTGTGTTCTAAAAACAAAAAACACCCCGAAGGGTGTTTTTTTATTTAGAAAACGTTTCTTCATAATGTGCGAGCGCATCGGATATAACCTTAACTGCGGCTTCTCTGCCGTTGACCTCACCCGCAACCGTTTCCTTGTCTTCAAGTTCCTTGTAAACCTTAAAGAAATGGCGCATCTCGTCAAAGATATGGGGCGGAAGGTCAGATATATCGCGGTATTTATTATACGTTGGGTCGGCAAAGGGAATGGCAATAATTTTTTCGTCGTTGCGTCCGCCGTCCAACATTGAAATATATCCGATAGGATAACAGCGTACAAGTGTCATAGGTTCCAGCGCCTGTGAGCAAAGCACAAGCACGTCAAGCGGGTCACCGTCATCACCGTAAGAACGGGGAATAAAACCGTAGTTAGCGGGGTAGTGGGTTGAGGTATACAAAACGCGGTCCAGAATTATAAGTCCCGTTTCCTTGTCAAGTTCATACTTTTTCTTGCTTCCCTTAGGAATTTCAATAACCGCAACAAAATCGTCGGGGTTTATTCTTTTTTTATCAATATCGTGCCAAATGTTGTTCAAAAATATCACCTGATATAAAGTTATTTAAGACCGAAGAGTCATCTCTTCGGTCTTGCTTTTACGCGTTTTAATTTTTTATAGATTCATAAAACTGTGCGTGTGTTGCCTGATGGTACGGTGCAACCCAAAGTGTTCCAATACCAAAGCATAAAGAGCCTACGATGTACCAACCGATAAAACTCAGGTCAAGAATAAACAAGTCCATCTTGTGACCATTCATAAGTTGCATACTTGCATTTATGCATTGTTTGGCTGTAAGTTCGGGGTGGTCGGCTTTAATGTAATAAGCCATAGAATACGAATAGTATTTAACAATACCGGGTATTACGAAAAGCAGTGCCCAAAGTGCCGAGAAAAGTGCGGTTAGAAGTCCGATTAAAAATGAATCGGCAAAACAGTCCTGAAAACCGCAGAACATATCAGCAATGTTCATTTCTTCACCATCGCGCGCTTGTTTAAGGAAAAGCCTTAAAACGCCGTAGGTGATGGGACCTGTTACCAAAAGCGATGCGACAGCGCCAATGCCCGGAATTGCGGAAAGAACGCCTGTTACGGCGCCAAAAATTAAAATTACCACAAGGGCAACTAACCAATTATGGCCGAAAATATTGTTGCCAAGGCTTCCTTTGGCACGTGCCTTTAATTCTTGTCTTGTCATAAAAATACCCCCATATTTAATTTGTTATATTTCAAGCGTATCGCTTAAAACTCTGCGCTGCCCGTTGTTCTCGGGAAAGGTAATACGTCGCGGATGTTGCCAATGCCTGTTACGTACATAACAAGACGTTCAAATCCAAGGCCGAACCCTGCGTGGCGGCAACTTCCGAAACGGCGTAAATCAAGATACCAACTGTATTGTTCTTCGTCAAGACCGAGTTCGCGAATACGGTCTGTAAGCAAATCAAGACGTTCTTCACGTTGGCTTCCGCCTATAATCTCGCCAATGCCGGGAACAAGCAAGTCCATGGCGGCAACGGTTTTTCCGTCTTCGTTAAGACGCATATAAAACGCCTTGATTTCCTTCGGATAATCGGTAACGAAAAGCGGCTTGCCAAAAACCTTTTCGGTGAGATAACGCTCGTGTTCGGTCTGCAAATCGCAACCCCAGAAAACAGGGTAGGAGAATTCGTCTTTTGCTTTTTCCAATATTTCTATAGCCTCTGTATAGGTAACACGGGCAAAATCAGCCTCTACAATATTGCTGAGACGTTCTGTAAGTCCCTTGTCAAAATGCTGCTCGAAGAATGAAAGTTCGTTTTGACAGTTTTCGAGTAGATAACGGAAAACAAATTTAAGCATATCCTCAGCAAGTGCCATATCGTCAGAAAGGTCGGCAAATGCAATTTCGGGTTCAATCATCCAAAATTCTGCCGCGTGACGTGTGGTGTAAGAACGCTCCGCACGGAAGGTGGGACCAAAGGTGTAAACCTTGCCGAAAGCGGTTGCCATACATTCGGCCTCTAACTGTCCTGAAACGGTCAAAGACGTCTGTTTGCCAAAAAAGTCCTGTGTGTAATCAACCTTGCCGTCTTCGGTAAGCGGCAGGTCGTTATAATCAAGTGTGGTAACGTGGAACATCTCACCCGCGCCCTCGGCGTCACTGCCTGTGATAAGCGGTGTGTGGGCATAAACGAAGCCGCGTTCGTTAAAGAATTTGTGTATTGCAAAAGCACAAGCAGAACGCATACGGTATGCCGCAAGGAAGGTATTTGTGCGGGGACGAAGATGCTGAATAGTACGCAAAAACTCAAGCGAATGGCGCTTTTTCTGAAGCGGATATTCGGGGGAAGATTCACCCTCGACAACCGCACATTCAGCGTGCAATTCAAACGGCTGACGCATTTCGGGCGTCAGTACGATATTGCCTGTAACGATAACGGCGGCACCAACGTTCTGTGACGTGATTTCTTTATAGTTTTCAAGTTTGCCCTCTTCCAAAATAACCTGAAGTCCCTTGAAAGAACTTCCGTCATTAAGTTCCAAAAAGGCAATGCTTTTAGATACGCGAACGGTTCTTACCCATCCGCAAACGGTAACTTTTTTATCTGCAAAACTCTCTGCATCTGCATAAAGTCTTACTATTTCGGTTTTTTCCATAAACTAACACCTCTTGGAAACATTATATGCTAAAAAAGAATGTAAATCAAGTGTAAATTAAGATTGATATAAAATAAGTAATAGTGTATAATTATATCTATCTACTGTAGGAGAGAAAAAATGATAGACACTAATAAATATTTAACGCTTCGTGACAATATAATAAAAAAAGATTTTTCGCGTATGAACGATATGCAATTTTCTGCCGTAACAACCGTAGACGGACCGCTTTTGGTCCTTGCGGGTGCGGGTTCCGGTAAGACAACGGTGCTTGTAAACCGCATTGCCTGTCTTATGAAATACGGCGCTGCTTTTGGCAGTGATATCGTACCATACGGCGTAACCGAGGAGCATATCGCCGCGGGCGAAGCATATCTTGCGGGCAGTAGCGATATTTTGCCGCAGGGCGCTTTTTCGGTTAAAGCCCCAAAACCGTGGGAAATTCTTGCCATTACCTTTACAAACAAGGCGGCGGGCGAACTTAAAGACCGAATTATAAATATGTTGGGTGAAGAGGGTAACGACATCTGGGCGGGTACCTTCCACTCGGTATGCGGTAAAATGCTTCGCCGCGATGCCGACAGAATCGGCTATGACCGCCATTTTTCAATATACGATACCGATGACAGTAAACGTGTGATGAAAGAATGTCTTAAAGAAATCGGCGTAGAAGAAAAACATCTTCCCGTAAAATCGGTGCTTTCGGCAATCAGCAGTGCAAAGGATTCGCTCATTTCACCCGAAGAATATGAAAAGAGTGTCGGCAACGATTTTCGTATGAAAAAAATTGCCGAGGCATATAGACTTTATCAGAAAAAACTGTTTGATGCCGATGCAATGGACTTTGACGATATGATTTATAACACCGTCCGTCTGCTCTCTGAAAACGATGATATAAAGGAATATTATAACGCAAAATTCAAGTACATAATGGTCGACGAATATCAGGATACCAACCACGCGCAGTATGTGCTTGTCAAACTGTTGGCACAGGGGTATGAAAATCTTTGTGTAGTGGGCGATGACGACCAGAGTATTTACCGTTTTCGCGGCGCAACCATTGAAAATATTTTAAGTTTTGAAGACGGCTATGAAAACGCAAAGGTAATCCGTCTTGAGCAAAATTATCGTTCAACAGGCAATATTTTGGATGCCGCAAACGCCGTAATTGCCAACAACAAAGGCAGAAAGGGCAAAACACTCTGGACTGCCGCGGGCAACGGCGAAAAGATAGAGGTTTATACCGCTGAAGACGATAGGGGAGAAGCGCGTTACGTTAGTGATACCGTGCTCGATTTTGTGTCGGCGGGCGGACGTTTCGCACAAAATGCCGTACTTTACAGAATGAATGCACAGTCACGCTCGGTTGAAAACGCATTCGTCCGCAGCGGCGTGCCGTATCGCGTAATCGGCGGCACAAGGTTCTACGAAAGAAAAGAAATTAAGGATGTAATTTCGTATTTGTCGGTAATAAATAATCAAAACGACACGTTGCGCCTTACGCGTATAATTAACGAACCTGCAAGGGGTATAGGCGCTACGCTGCTTTCCCGTGCGTCAGATATTGCGGCGAGTGAAAACATACCGCTTTTTGACGTTTTGAAACGTGCAAACGAGTACGGAGAACTCTCCCGTTCGGCGGGAAGAATGATGGAATTTACAAGTATGATATCGGCTCTTTGCGAAATTAAAGATACCGTGTCATTACACGAACTTTGCGAAAAACTGCTCGAAGAAAGCGGATATATGATTTATCTTAAAAACCAAGGCGAAGAGGGCGCGGACAGAGCCGAAAACGTCAAGGAACTTCTAAACGGTATATACCAGTACGAACAGGAAAACGATATAGTAACCCTTTCTTCATATCTTGAAGACGTAGCACTTTTCAGTGATATTGACAATTATGATACCGAATCCGATTCGGTCGTTTTGATGACGCTTCATTCCGCTAAGGGACTTGAGTTTGACAACGTGTTTTTAATCGGACTCGAGGAGGGAATCTTCCCTGGTAACCAGTCAATGTTCGGCTCGGAAGAGGATATTGAAGAGGAACGCCGTTTGGCATACGTCGGTATAACCCGCGCAAGGAAAAAACTGCATATAACAAACGCGTATCAGCGTATGTTATACGGCAGTACAAACCGCAATCAGCAGTCACGTTTTCTGCGTGAGGTGCCGATGGAACTTTGCAACGTCCGCAAAGCACAGACCATTAACAGTTTTTGGTCTGAACGCTCGTTTGGCGGAGGATTTTCGTCTTACAAACAGGATAACGATTTTTCGTTTTCTTCATTTACCGCACCCAAAAAGCCGACACCCGCACCGCAACCCAAACCCGCAGCACCCAGCCTTGAATGTTCTGTTGGTATGCGCGTGCGCCATAAAACGTTTGGCGAGGGAATGGTGCTTTCCATAACTCCAATGGGCAACGATACGCTGATTGAAGTTGCATTTGATACGGTCGGCACCAAAAAACTTATGTCCAATTTTGCTAAACTCACAAAAGTAGAATAGTATTGCTTTTTCTGAAAAAAACAGTATAATTGAAAGGTAAAGGATGTGATTGAATGCCGGGAAATGCGGCGGTTAAAAGTACGGCACGTACAGCCCTAAAGGGCTTTTGGCCACAGGCCATAGCCGCTTCACTTTGGTTTATGGCGGTTTGCGCAGTATTATTTGTATTACTTTTTGTAAACAGTACGCTCTTTGGCGTTCGCGCTACTGTGCTTAACGTTGTTTTGACGGTGGTTTTTGCGTTTTTGATTATCGCGCCTTGTTTTTTGGGGCTTTTGCGCTTTTTCCGCCGTGCGATTTACGGAAACACCGATAGTTTCAGTTCGCTTTTTTACTATTTTTCGGACAAACATAAATATAAAAAAGCCGTTTGGTTTTTTATAATGCTTGTTTGCAGAATGGGCGCTATAGGACTTTTAACCTTCTTACCGTATATTATCGTCCGTATTATAGAACTTTTGCCCTTTAAGTTTGTGGCAGATTCACTTTTTTTACAGTTTTCAATTATAAGATTTGTAATGTATATAATCGGTGTGCTTTTCTTTTTGATTGTAAATTTGCGCTACTATATCGCGCCTATGCTTTTTGTCAGTTGCGACGATATGCATTGGACCGAGATTATATATGTGTCAAAACACGTAAGCCGTTATTCATCAGGTCCGTTTTTGGTGCTTATAGTGGGTTTTACGGGTTGGATTTTGCTATCTTTTTTAGGTGTTACTTTAATATATACGATGCCCTATATGCTTGCGGCTTACGCCGTGCATTGCCGTTTCGCATTTAGCCACTACAATCATAATATTGAGGTTATGAAAGACACCGATTTTCCTGAATACCGCAGTACGTTTTAGAAAGGATTTTTGCTATGCGTTCAAAAAAGTTAATGACAGTTTTGTTCTTCCTTGCTATGTTTACAATGGCATTTAATATGTTTGGCGCGATTTACGATTCGGTTTTTTATAATATAGACGACGTGCCGAATGGACAACTCGTGGCAGAATATAATTCGCCCAACGGCAAACAAAAAATATTGTGCTATGAGGTTAAAACCGTACTCGGTAACGGTGTGAGATGTTCATTGTCGGACGGAGAGACCGAGCGTAATATTTATTGGAACACCAAAACGAACGAAAAAACTATTTATTGGGCAGATAACAATATCGCCGTTATAAACGGTATGCGTATAGACGTTGAAACCGTTGTTTACGATAGCCGCGGCGGAATTTACGACGAAACCTTATAAAATATGAAACTGAACAGTGAAATAAATTTAGAAATCACCGCCGTCACAAACGAGGGGTGCGGTGTTGGCAGAGCGGACTCGATTGCGGTTTTCGTACCAAACACCGTAACGGGTGATATAGTTCGTGCCAAGATAAATAAAGTCGGTAAAAACTTTTTATCGGCAGAACCTATAAAAATTATAACCCCCTCAAAATATCGAATAAAAGAAAAGTGCAGCCACGCGTCATCTTGCGGAGGCTGCGCCTTTTGGCATATAGATTACAAAGAGGAACTTGAAATAAAACGCGGTTTTGTGCGTGATGCATTTACACGTATCGGTAAACTTTCGGTGCCTGTGAATGACGTTATTTTCGGCGAAAGTGAGCATTATAGAAACAAAGCGCAGTACCCCGTAGCGCAAAACGGAAAAACGGGGTTTTATGCCAAACGCAGTCATACAATTGTTCCTTGTGACGATTGCCTTTTGCAACCCGAAGACTTTTCAAAGGTACAAAAACTTATAGAACTCTTTGTAAAACAGTACAGCATTAGCGTCTATAACGAAAAAACGGGTAAAGGACTTTTGCGCCACCTGTATATCCGCACGTCGTGTGAGGGCGATATTATGGTAGTGCTTGTCATAAACGGCGAAAATCTGCCTCATAGCGATACGTTTATAGAAATGTTAAAATCTGTTTTCTCTGATAAACTTAAAAGCGTAATGCTCAATATAAACCGCGATAATACCAACGTAGTGCTTGGCAAAACAAATAAAGTGCTTTACGGGCAAGGGTATATCGAGGATACGATATGCGGTGTGCGCTTGCGCGTGTCGCCAATGTCCTTTAGCCAGGTTAATCACAATATGGCGGAAAAACTGTATAAAAAAGCCGCCGACTATGCAAATCCAGAGGGGCGAACCGTCATAGATTTGTACTGTGGTACAGGTGCAATAGGACTTTCCATCGCAAAACGTGCCAAAAGCGTAATCGGTGTAGAAATCGTGCCCGATGCTATAAAGGATGCGGAATATAACGCTAAAGCGAACGGCGTAGAAAATGCACGTTTTATCTGTGCCGATGCCGCAAAGGCGGCAGAGAAACTTCGTGACGAGGGCATAAAAAGCGACGTTGTAATCGTCGACCCGCCAAGAAAGGGTTGCGACAAAGAAGTGCTTCAAATCATAGCAAATAACTTCTGCCCCGAAACGCTTGTATACGTTTCTTGCGACCCCGCAACACTCGCACGTGATTGCAAAATTTTATCAGACCTCGGCTATAAAACGGTTGAGGCAACGCCTGTGGATTTGTTCCCCCGCACAACCCATGTGGA
>JAFPBM010000002.1 GCA_017424125.1 Clostridia bacterium
AACTTTTACCGACCTGATGGTATTCCATACGAAGACGCGGGTCACGTATGCGGCGGCGGATTAGCGCGGTGTTCATAACAAGCGCTTCTACAAAACCGTCCTTTGAACCGCGCACCGAGCGGTCTTTTTGCGGTTCTTCAATACTTCGCAGCGGATAGGTACGAGAATCAATGAGCAACGCATCGCCTATGCCGTCGATTAAAAGGACAGCAGGTCCCGACAAAAGTGCCGTTACTATCTGTTCTATATCATCTGTAGCGTCCGCCTCTGTATACGGCATATGACTTTTTGAGAATTCCGTCATATTATCAATTCCCGCTATCTGTTCGGGTGTGATTTTATAAAGGAATTCCATTAGTTTTTCAAAGACGGCATCTTTCATAAAGCCGTCTATAAAATATAGCGCCGCTTTACGCTCTGCTATTATTATGTCGCGCTTGATTATATCGAAATTCAAGTTGGGTTGTACGCGGCTATCAATTTCGTATATATACTTTTCTATATTGTAGGTCATAAAAAAAGCCCCTTTCATAGTTACAAGATAGTGTAACCAAAAGGGGCCTTTATTATTTACTTTTTATATCTGCGTCTTACAATAATTGTTTTTTTGTCTTTTTCGGTTTTGGTGTTTGAAAACTCATAAAGTACCGATACAACAAGTCCGACACAAAGTGCCGCGGCTGCGATAATCAGCACCCAGACGATTATAACTTCTGCGGTATTTTCTGCTTTGTCGGCTGTCATTTTGTTTTCACGCTCTATATTAAGGCTATCAAGCGAGGCGTTTATTATTTTCTTAAAATCGGCAGAAAAAGTCTTGCCGTTTTCGAAAAAGCCAATGCTATAAAGTCTGCCGCCGCGTATTGTTATATACTGCAGACTGCAAAACTCGCCGCCGCTATCTTTTTCGGTACCCATTACCTCAAAAAACAGCATATCCCCTATTTCGAGCAGATTGTAGTTTTGTGATTCACCGTCGGGTAAGAGACGTTTTGCAATGTCCGCCGCATCGTCATCAGTCAAAAGCGAGAGTTCGTCAAGTTGTTTTGAAAACTCTGTTTCGGTACACTTTACCTGTATTTGCATACTGTTATCCTCACTTGCGGCATACAGTATCAGATTATTATCGGCAAAGTATTTTTTGACCGACGTTGCGGTGTGACCAAGGCTTTCTACGTATTCGGGATTTTGACGCAAAGTATCTTCGGTAAGCAACGAAAAGTTTTCGTCAACATCCATATTGAAATCATACGCGTCGATGCTCAAAGCGCCTGTTGTTATAGAGAACGCAAAGCAGAGCAAGACGGTTAAACTTAGTATTCTTTTCAACACAAGCATTCCTTAAATTATATTATTTTGTTTCTTGGTTGCTGTAAGGGTGTTTTTCATAAGTACCGATATTGTCATCGGTCCAACGCCGCCAGGTACGGGGGTTATTGCTGAAGAAATCGGCTCTACCTCAGAGAATAGGACATCACCGCAAAGTTTGCCGTTTTCGTCCCTATTCATACCGACATCGATTACAACTGCGCCTTTCTTTACCATATCGGCGGTGACGAAGTTGGCTTTACCAACCGCAGACACGAGTATATCCGCGCTTTTTGTAACCTCTTTTAAATTTTTAGTGCGCGAGTGGCAGACCGTTACGGTGCCGTTTTTATGAAGCAATAGCATTGACATAGGTTTGCCAACGATATTCGAACGGCCGATTACCACGCAGGTTTTACCCTCAATCTCTATACCTTCGTAATCAAGCATTTCCATAATACCCGCGGGGGTACAGGGCAAAAAATCAAAATTGCCTGTCATTATCTTGCCAACGTTCACAGGGTGGAAAGCATCGACGTCCTTCAAAGGTGAAATTGCATCGATA
>JAFPBM010000086.1 GCA_017424125.1 Clostridia bacterium
AACGGGAGTTGCGGTTAGGGATTAAATGCCTAAAAAAGCAACTTTTTGCGGTCTAATGTGTTAAAACCCCACGATACGCGTCAGCGTTACCGTGGGGTTTTGCCTTTTATTCCACTAAAAAGTTATCTTTTTTAGGTGCCATGCAGTTTTGTAAGAATAAATTTGCTACTGTTTCGATGATGAGAAAATGCAGTAATACTTTGTGTCTTACAAGTTTTCACAGCGAGAAACGGTGCAAATTTATCTGAAAAACCAATTTATCCCTAATCACAACTCCCGAAATGCGGGGTTTTTTCTATTCTTCTCTGAACTGCAACGAATAAAGGTCTTTGTAAATTCCGCCCTTTTCAATCAGTTCATGGTGTGTGCCGCTTTCGGCAACCAAACCGCCGTCAATAACGGCAATGCGGTTAGCGTTTTTAACGGTGGACAGGCGGTGTGCAACCACAAGGGTTGTCCTGCCGACGCAGAGTTCTTGCAGGGATTTTTGAATTAAAATTTCCGTTGTGTTGTCAAGTGCGCTTGTCGCTTCGTCCAAAATGAGAATCGGTGGGTCTTTTAAGAATACACGCGCAATAGAGAGGCGTTGTTTCTGTCCGCCCGAAAGACGAACGCCGCGTTCACCGATTTGGGTGTCGTATCCGTCGGGTAACGACATAATATAATCGTGAATATTGGCGCGTTTTGCCGCCGCAATAACCTCTTCTTCGGTGGCGTCGGGGTTTCCGTAAAGAATGTTATCGCGCATGCTTGCGTTAAAGAGGTAAACGTCCTGTTGTACAATGCCGATATTTTTACGAAGCGATTCCATTGTAATATCGTTAATGTTAACGCCGTCAATCAAAATTTCACCCTGTTCTAAGGGGTAAAAACGGGGAATAAGATGGCAGATTGTGGTCTTTCCGCCGCCGCTGTGTCCCACAAGGGCAAAGGTTTCACCAGCATTTATGTCAAGACTTACGCCGTGTAAGACGTCGCCTTTTTCGCCGTAACTGTAAACAACGTTTTTAAGGGTTATGTTGCCCTCTGGATTTTCAAGTGTGATAGCGTTTTCTTTGTCTTCTTCGGGCGCGGTATCCATAACCTCGCAAAAACGTGAAAATCCTGTTGCGCCTTCTTGAAACTGCTCAACGAAACCAATAAGTGTACGGACGGGGCCTAAGAAAATGTTTATTGATACGATAAATGCAGAATAGTCGGCAAAATTAATACGTCCTGCGTACATAAAAAGTCCGCCCGCTATTAGCACGATAACCTTGAAAACATCGGTAACAAATGAAGATGTTGCGTGGAATTTACCCATTGCATCATACGCTTCGCGTCGCGCATCAACAAATTCCAAATTTCCGCCTTCGAATTTTTCTTCCTCGGTTTTTGAGTTGGTAAACGCCTTGGTAACGCGTATACCCGAAATGCTGTTTTCAAGTGAAGCGTTTATGCGCGCTGTCGATTCACGGCTTTTCATAAAAGCGTCGCGCATCTTTTTTCGCAACACCGAAGATATTATAATAAGGAAAGGAACGCAGAAAAATATTATAATGGTAAGCCATAAATCAATCGTCGTCAGATAAATAAAGGACGTTATGGCAGAAATTGAGGAGATAATAACGTTTTCGGGGCCGTGGTGCGCAAGTTCGCTGACCTGCATTAAGTCGTTGGTAAGGCGCGACATAATTTTGCCTGTTTCGTGATTATCATAAAACTTGTAAGGCAGTTTTTGCAGATGGCGGAACATCTCTCTTCGCATCTGTGCCTGCATCAAAACGCCCATAATGTGACCTTTGTACTGAATAAAATAGTTAAGTAACATTCGCACAAGATAAAGCGCCAAAAGCGAAAGACCGAAAACCACAATCATAGTATATTTGCGGTTGGGAATAAGGTCGTTTAACATCTGTCGTGTGACAATTGGGTAAACAATGCCAATCATCGAAACGGCAAAGGAAGCAAGTAAATCAAGCGTTAGTATCAGTTTGTGCGGTTTATAGTAACTTAAAAACCGTTTTAACATTGAGTGTCCTCCCCGTTTGTTTATATGAAAATTTTAACATATTAATTGAACTGTGTCAACAAATGTGGTACAATAAAAAACAGCAAAAACGAAAGGAAAAACAAATGGAAAAAGATTATTCAACAGTAACGCCGTATATTGAAAAAATGGCACGTATATCTTGTGAAAACAACAAGATAAAATCGGAAATGTATGTACAGCATTCGGTTAATCGCGGTCTGCGCGATATGAACGGTAATGGTGTTGTTACGGGACTTACAGAAGTCTCTATCGTGAAAGCAAAAGAAAAATTAGAGGATGGCACCGTCGTGCCCTGTCACGGCAAACTGTGTTACAGGGGTGTTGACGTGCGCGATATAACAAAAGGCTTTCTCAGTGATAACCGCTTTGGCTTTGAAGAAACGGTTTATCTTTTGTTATTTGGAACGTTGCCTAACGAACAAGAACTTTCATTGTTTTGCCGTGAGTTGTCAGACCGCCGTACTCTGCCAACATCCTTTACGCGCGATATGATTTTAAAGGCACCCGGTAAAGATATGATGAACGTCTTATCGCGTTGTGTTCTGGCGCTTTATGCCTATGATAACAACCCTGATGATACGTCGGTTGCTAACGTATTACGTCAAAGTATGCAACTTATATCGCTGTTTCCGATGCTTTCGGTTTATAGTTATCAATCTTTTCAGCATTATCATCAGGGAAAGAGTTTGTTTATACATTTGCCCAAAGAGAATATGAGCACAGCCGAAACGTTTCTTTACATTTTAAGGGAAAGCGGTGAATTTTCACCTCTTGAAGCAAAAATACTCGACCTTGCTCTTGTGCTTCATGCAGAGCACGGCGGCGGCAACAACTCAACCTTTACCACCCACGTAGTAACCTCATCGGGCACAGATACCTATTCGTCGGTTGCGGCGGCGCTCGGCTCATTAAAAGGTCCTCGTCACGGCGGCGCAAATATTAAGGTTGTGCGTATGTTTGAGGATATGAAAAACAGCATTAACACAAAGGATGTCGGACAGATAAAAGACTATCTTGTGCGATTGCTTGAAAAACGCGCGTTTGACAATGCGGGACTTATATACGGTATCGGCCACGCAATATATTCGCTTTCTGACCCGCGCGCAGATATGTTAAAAGAATATGCCGAAAAACTGTCGCAAGAAAAGGGTTGCGAAGAGGAGTTTTCGCTTTATGAAACGGTTGCCGAATTAGCGCCTGAAATAATAGCAGAAAAGCGCAAGATGTATAAGGGCGTAAGTCCTAACGTCGATTTTTATTCGGGACTTATTTATAAAATGTTAGGTTTGCCCACAGAATTGTTTACACCACTTTTTGCGGTTTCGCGTATAGCAGGGTGGAGTGCTCACCGAATAGAAGAAATACAAAACGCGGGTAAAATTATCCGTCCCGCATATATAAACGTAAAAGAAGAGGAAAAATATATTCCTCTTTGTGAAAGATAAAAAACACAAATGCCGCACAATTTCTTGTGCGGCATTTGCTGCCTTAGGGGAAAGGCTATATGGGGATGAATATGGGTGGGTTAAATTAATTTCATTTGAGAACTTTGTTTATCAATCCTCACGGTGTATTCAATAAAACTGTCGGTTTCGTTTTTCTTTGTGTTGGCGGTGTATCCTGCCTTGACCATGGTGTCCACAATTTTTTGCAAACTGTTGGCAAATAGCCGCACGTCACCCAAACCTACACGCCTATACGGTTCTTTCCGTTCTTTTTTCGGGGAAAGCATTTCTTCTGTCAGTCTTTCTGCCTCGGCTACCGTCATATCACCCGCAATTATGATGTCAAGCGCCTCGTCACGCTTTTCTTCGGGCAGACGCAGTACTGCACGGGCGTGGCGTTCGGTAAGACGAGCCGCTTCTATACGTATGCGCTGATTTTCAGAAAGTCTTAAAAGCCGTAGTTTGTTAGAAAGGGTAGACGGCGCGAGCGAGAGTTTTGCCGCCGCATCACACTGCGAAAGACCGTAAACCGTTATAAGTTTTTTAATGCCCTCTGCCTCGTCAAAAGGGGAAAGGTCAGCGCGTTGCAAATTTTCTATAAGCGTGTATATCGCCGCCGATTCGTCCGAAATTTCGTACACAATAGCGGGTATGTTTTTAAGTCCTGCTAATGCCGCCGCACGCAATCGGCGTTCACCCGCAATGAGTTGGTAACCGCTTTCGGTTCTGCGGACGGTTATGGGTTGCAAAAGTCCGTTTTGCTTTATGCTGTCGGATAGTAGCGAGAGTTCGTATTCGTCAAACAGAGTTCGTGTTTGTGTGGGGCTTTTGCTTATTGCAGATATCGGCAATTCCTGTAACCGACGCATAGGCTTTGCGTATATTTTAGGAAGTTGCATCGGCGTCACCTCTTTCCGTAATTTAGTTTAACAAAGAAGGACAAGCATTTCCACTAATTTACATCGCAAAAACCGACCAATAAAACAAAAAAGCAACCGCTTACAACGGTTGCTTTGTAATTTTGCCTGAGTTTCTCGGATATTTTGTCGGCGTTTGCGATAACTTTTTTATTTTTATAAAGCATCTTTGGCTTTCGTCGGGCAGTTTTTCTGCGAAAAATCCGCCTTTTTCTCCGCCGAGAACAGAAATTGCTTTTTTCGCTTCCGCCAATTCTTCCTCTGCCGCGGGGCCTTTCATAGATACAAACTGTCCGCCCGACTTTACAAAAGGCAAACAGTATTCCGTCAAAACGTTAAGTCGTGCAACGGCGCGCGCACAG
>JAFPBM010000087.1 GCA_017424125.1 Clostridia bacterium
AGTTTGCGTTTGCCGGAAAGCAGTTTTTCTAATTTTACACACAATTCACCCGTATCAAAAAGCGATTCACGTGCAGGAGACACCAAAACGCTTTTTATATTATCGGTTCTGCGTTGCGTGTCGGGGTCGAAAAAACACAGCGTATCAACTTCGTCGCCCCAAAACTCGATTCGCACAGGGGAAGATAGCCCCGTTGGGAAAAGGTCGACTATTCCGCCGCGGAGAGAAAACTGTCCCGCGCCCTCAACCTCATCAACGCGGACGTATCCCGCTAAAATAAGGTTTTCTTGCAAAACGCTGAGTTTGAGCGTATCACCCACCGATATTTTAAAGGTGTTTTGCTTTAGAGTATCGCGGTCGGTTGTGATTTGTAAAAACGCTTCTATAGAGCCGACACAAACCGAGAATGCCCCGTCTGCAATAGCAGACAGGGTGTATAGTCTTTTATGCTCCCATTCCTTTGAAGATGCCGCAGCAGAAAGCGAATACTCTCGCGATACCAAAAGAACGGCATCTTTGCCGAGCGTTTGCAAATCTGCCACCATCTTGGTAGCCTCTGCCTCGTCGGGACAGATTACAAACGCACGTCTGCCCGTTTTTCCTACCGTAGCCGATATAAACGCGGCGCGGTGCACGGGTGACAGTCCCGTAACGGCGGCGGACCTGCCTTTTTCCAAAGATGACAGGAGGTTTTTGTGTGCGCTTAGAGCAGAAAATGCTCTATCAATACAATTCATAGAAAAACCTCTATTTATTGTTATATCTGTTCATAGCCTCGTCAATGCCGAGTTTTATTATTGTTTCACAAGCGGCGGCGGCATTCGAAAGGCCTTTTTTAACGTCGTCTTCCTCGTCCTTTTTAAAGCGGGAAAGCACCCAGTCTTTAAGGTCGTAATCGGGGTGAGGTTTTGCGCCAACGCCGAATTTTATACGCATAAACGCATCGCTTCCCGAAAGATATATGATGTTTTTCATTCCGTTATGACCGCCGTCCGAACCTTTGCGGCGAAGACGTAGTTTGCCGGGCGGCAATGATATATCGTCAAAAATTATAACGGTACGCTCGGGTGGAATTTTGTAAAACGCGGCGGCATCACGCACCGCCTCGCCCGAATTATTCATAAAGGTTTGTGGTTTTACAAGCAAAACGCGTTTATCGCCTATTTTGCACTCGCCTATCAGCGACTTGAATTTTAATTTATTTATCTTGCAATCATATTTTTCCGCAAGGGTATCAAGGCTTAAAAATCCCGCGTTGTGACGCGTTGCCTCATACTCTCTGCCCGGATTGCCAAGACCTACGAACATATAGTCATAAGAACTGCCGAATTCTTTTTTTGGTTTCTTAAAAAACATTGTTCACCGCCCCTTAACAGAAGAATTTTACCACAAAACTTTATATTATTCAACTGTTGCTTGACAATTGTGAAAAAAGGTTATATACTATATATGTTAAAGCGTTGACGGGAACAGTAACCGCGAAGGCAGTTTTTAGAGAGTGTCGGTCACAGGCTGAAAGCCGACGCAAACGGCATTGCGGCGAACACCACCCCCGAGCGCCCTGCGAACAGGGACGTCTATCCTACGTTACGGGATACAGAGTGGCACGTTACGTGCAATTTGGGTGGAACCGTGGAGTTTTATGCTTCATCCCTTGCGGGATGGGGCTTGTTTTTCTGTTTGGAGGACACAAAATGGTTAAAATTACATTAAAAGGCGGCGTTGTACGCGAATATGACGAGGGCGTTTGCGGATATGAAGTTGCCGCATCCATCGGCGCGGGACTTGCAAAATCGGCTTGCGCTATTACCGTGAACGGCAAGGTTTGCGATTTACGCACCCCGATATATGAGGACTGCGAACTATCAATCCTCACCTTTGACGACGAGGACGGAAGATGGGCATACCGCCACACCGCAAGTCACATTTTAGCACAGGCGGTAAAACGCATTTATCCCGAATGTAAACTTGCCATCGGCCCTGCTGTTGACGGCGGATTTTACTATGATTTTGATACCGACGTTATGTTCACGCCCGAACGTCTTGCCGACATTGAAGACGAGATGAAGAACATCATAAAAGAAGAAATCATTCTTGAAAAGGTTGTTGTATCACGTGATGAGGCAATCGAACTTTTTACAGAGCGTGACGAGCCTTATAAACTTGAACTTATTAACGACCTGCCCGAAGACGCCGAAATCAGCCTTTATAAACAGGGCGATTTTGTCGATTTGTGTGCGGGACCGCACCTGCTCTCTACAGGTTTTGTTAAGGCTGTTAAACTTACTTCCTGCACAGGCGCATACTGGCGCGGCGACGCAAGCAGAAAGATGCTTCAGCGCGTTTACGGTACCGCTTTCCCCAAGGCTTCCCAGTTGGAAGAGCACCTTTTACAGTTGGAAGAGGCCAAAAAGCGCGACCATAACAAATTAGGCCGCGAACTTGAACTCTTTACAACGAGCGATGTTATCGGTCAGGGATTACCCATTATGTTGCCGAAGGGCGCACGCATTATCCAACTTTTACAGCGTTTTGTTGAAGACGAGGAACAGCGCCGCGGATGGTTGCTCACCAAAACGCCCTTTATGGCAAAGAGCGACCTTTATAAAATTTCGGGTCACTGGGACCACTACCGCGACGGTATGTTTGTTTTGGGCGATGCGGAAAACGAGGAAGAAGAGTGCTTTGCTCTCCGTCCGATGACCTGCCCGTTCCAGTATCAAGCATATCTTAACCGTCCACGTTCTTACAGGGACTTGCCTCTGCGTTACAACGAAACATCCACCCATTTCCGTAACGAAGCGAGCGGCGAAATGCACGGACTTATCCGCGTTCGTCAGTTCACAATTTCGGAAGGACACTTGATGTGCACGCCCGACCAATTGGAGTCGGAGTTCAAGGGTTGTTTGGAACTTGCAATCTATATGCTTAAAACCTTAGGCCTTTATGAGGACGTTTCCTACCGTTTCTCACAATGGGACCCTGCCGACCGCGAAAAATACGTTGGCACCGAGGACGATTGGAACGAGGCACAAGGTACCATGAAGAAAATTCTTGATAACCTTGAAATTCCTTATAAGGTTGGTATCGGCGAGGCGGCGTTCTACGGTCCGAAACTTGACATTCAAATCAAGAACGTTCACGGCAAGGAAGACACACTCATCACCATTCAGATAGACCAGTTCTTAGCCGAAAAATTCGGCATGGAGTACGTCGATTCCGACGGCGAGAAGAAACACCCGTACATTATCCACCGCACTTCAATCGGTTGTTACGAACGCACGCTTGCGCTTCTTATTGAAAAATATGCCGGTGCGTTCCCGACCTGGCTTGCGCCCGTACAGGTTAAACTTTTGCCCATTGCCGACCGCCATAAAGAGTATCTCTTAAAAGTAAAAGACGAACTCGAAAAAGCAGGTATGCGCGTTGAACTTGACGACCGCAACGAAAAAATCGGTTTCAAAATCCGCGAAGCACAACTTGCAAAAATTCCGTATATGCTCGTAGCGGGTGACAAGGAAGCCGAAAACGGCACACTTTCGGTTCGCAAACGCGGCGGCGTTGACCTCGGCGCACAGACACTTGATGAATTTATGAACTTCATTTTAGAAGAAATCAGAGAAAAGACTATAAGTTAATTATTTTTATATAGAGAAAGGATGTTTTTGATGTCACGCAAAGAAACGGCTCTTAAATATTTTGAAATGCACAAGGAAGCCACCGCCGCGCGTGTGGCAGAGGGTATTGAAAAATACCGAAAAGGCGATTGCGAAATTTCCGTTGTTTCGGACAAACCGCTACCCAAAGATATTACGGTAGAGGTTGCACAAACATCACACGAGTTTAGGTTCGGCGCAAATATTTTTATGCTTGATGAATTTGAAACGGAAGAGAAAAATCAGGTCTTCCGCGAAAAATTTCCCGAAGTTTTCAACCTTGCAACACTTCCTTTTTATTGGTGCAGTTTGGAACCCGAAAAGGGCAAATACCGTTTCCATAAAGGTTGCGAACCGTCTTATCGCCGTCCTGCAATTGATTTATGTTTAGAATATTGCGAAGAAAAGGGCATTGAACCCAAAGCGCACTGTCTTAACTACGACTATATGCGTCCGCAGTGGGTTCGCGGAATGGGGATTGAAGAACACAAGGCAGAACTTGTGCGTCATTTCAAAGAACTTTCAAGCCGTTATGCCGATAAGATTAAAACTTGGGAGGTTACAAACGAAACCTTTAACGTAACCTTTGCCAAAGGTTTTTTGGACCCGAACTATTCACAGTTTTACAGAACAAAAGAGTTTAACGAATGGTCTTTCAAATTGGCGGATAAATATTTCCCGCACAACCGCCTTATGATTAACGACCACCTTGATTTTGGTTGTATGCGAAGTTTGCACGGAGAATATTTTGGCGAACGCAGTCCCTATTTTGCCGAGATTGAGCGCATACAAAAATGCGGCGCTAATCATCTTGACGCCGTCGGCTTCCAATATCACTGTTTCTTCTCAAAAGAACAGGAAGAAGAACTCAGTATGACTCGCTATAATCCCGAACACATTTTTGACGTGCTTGATACCTACGAGAAACTTGGCAAAAAGTTGCAGATTACCGAAATGACCGTTTCGGCACTTGGCAACAGCGCAGAAGACGAAGAAGTACAGGCGGCACTGATTGAAAATCTGTATTCCGTATTTTTCTGCCATCCTGCAATGGAAGCCATTATTTATTGGAACGTGTTTGACGGTTATGCTTCGGGCGGAAACGTTAATAATATGGCAGCAGGCGAAAACCGCTATTTCGGCGGACTTTGCCGTCCCGATATGTCTGAAAAACCTGCATACAAGGTGCTCAAAAATCTTGTAAACAACGTATGGAACACACGCGAAACCCTCCGCGCCGAAAACGGCAAGGCAACGTTCCGCGGTTTCTACGGCGACTATAAAATAAATGTTATTGCAGACGGAAAAGAAATTCCCGCAACGCTTACACTTTCGGAAAACGGCGATAACAAGTTTGAAATAAAGATATAAAAAAGCACCGATAGCAACGCTATCGGTGTTATTTTATCTAATCTCAATATAAATCAAAGAGTGCGCGGGTAATGTTAAGGTGATTTCCGCTTTATCATAAACTGTGAAACTTTCGCGTTCTTCAAGATTTCCTTGTTCGTCAATATGCAAAACGTGTGCGGTTTTGCCAACAACGCCCTGTAAATCAAGTTCAACTTTTTGGGTGTTGTCGCTGTAGTTAGAAAGCAATAAGGCACTCTCGTTTTCTGAAACTGCGGCGGTGCCGTAGACTGCGCCCTCTGTGTTCACCTGTGCCGCACTACCTAAAGCGTACATTTTGCCAAACGCCACAAACGGATACCACGAAGGACAGGTGTGACCGTCGTTTTGGTCCAAAAATCCGTTATATCTTGCCGCGCCGGAAAAACAATAATAATGCGCCATATCAACATAATTGGTGTTTTGCAACTGTGATAGCACCGCGCCGTTGAACGATGCGCCGACAAGGGTGTGCTTTTCTGCAAATCCGCCGCCCTCAACGCCGTAGTTCCATTCGTTAAGGTGGTTTTCGGTGTCCGTAAATCCGTATTGGTCAAGCGTTTCACGCGCAAACTTTGCGTGCGCAATAAGTTCTTCTACGCTATCGCCGTAGATGTGCCACGAAAAGAAATCAAGCGGACAGTTTTCAGCCTTTACAAATTTAAGAAAATCTGTAAACCAGGTCACAAAATCTGTGAAAAACGCGGGAATATTCTCTCTTGTTACGGCGTAGAAACCGCAACTTGCGTAACCGCCGATTTTAATGTTCGAAAAACGGGTTTTAAGGTGTTTTGAAGAAATTTTGTAAAGGTCAAAAAACTCTTCTTTAGTACCTGCCCACATAGGATAGCCGTTTTCTTTCGGGTTTTCGGGTTCGTTCCAAATTTCCCAATATTTAAGGTCATAGTGGTAGCCGTTTGCCCAACCCTCGTTATAGTGCATTATAATATGTTCGCAAATTCGCGCCCATTTAGAAAAATCTTTAGGCGGCGCCGTTCTGCGCTTTTGCGATGCCCATTCAATTGTGATGCCAAGGCGGTAGTATGCCTCGCATCCCGAACGCTGAATGGCGTTTATATATTCATCGGTGTAGTAAAAATCATAGTTTTCGGGGTTGTTTTCGTCGGCATCGAAATTCGGGAAAACGTTGGGAACGTCAACAAAAAACATACCGCCGTAGGCGCCGCAACAGTCGTGCAAACGGCAATAGGGAATGTTGCCCTCTGTGAAAAAATCGTATATGCGTTTTTGCTCTGCCCCCGCCGAAAAAGAATAAGGTGCACAGCACACGCTGTGAACGGGTTTGATTTTGCCAACGCGAGTCGAAAAGTCAACCTTAATTTTATTCATAAAAACACCTCGGTTATTTGTTAGCATTATTATATCAACACTGTAAAGCAATTGCAATAAAAAAAGGATGGCAAAGCCATCCTTTTTTTATTAAAACGAATATCCCTCTACGCTGTAGTAAGCCATATTGGTTTGTCTTACGTCAAGACGGCCGAAACAGGCGCAAACGGGAACGTTGCTTTTAACCCAAACTGTGTACTGAACGGCTTCGCCGAGCATAAGTTTGCGGTCACCAAGCGGGTGGTCAAGACGAACACAGGTCATACGTTCGCCCTCAATCTCCAAAAAGATTTTGTCCTCTGGCGCTTTGTCCTCAAAAACGAACGAGAGTTCAATTTTTGCGGTCTTTTTGCCGAGGTTAGTAATCATAAGTGCTTCGTGTCCCTCGAATTCGGGATTATCGCCGTGGGGCGGAAGATATCCGTCGCAGAACACCCAATTCTTTTTACCCTTTGTAGCCATTATTATTTACCTCCGAAAATGCGCGATTCGTTACCGCTTTTAGAGGAATATGCGTGAACGCTATTTGGCGGAATAACAAGAAGTTCATTGTCAGAAAGGGTATATTTAACACCGTCAACCGTTAAAATGATTTCGCCCTTTTCGACGTAGCAAAGTTCCCAAAAATCGTGCGACTCGCTATAGTCTTTATATTTTCCCTCAAAGTCCAGATATTCAAAAACAATGAGTTCTTTAACATCTACGACGTTACTTATTCGATGACGAAGGTATGTTTTCATAAAAGCACCCCTTCTTTCTGATTTTATTATAAAAACCCCCGTATAATTTGTAAATCCGTTATCTTATACAAATATACCAAAATATTCTTTAAAAAAATATTAGAATAAATTTAGAGAACTGTCAAGCAAAAACAGTTGAAGTGTCGAGAAAAATGTTGTATTATATAATGGTAGAAAAGGAAAGGAGGTTTTTGTGTGAAAAAGATTTTGTTTTGCGACCTTGACGGAACGCTGTTACCGCGCGGTAAAAAAAGCATATCCAAAGATGTTTTGGCAGAAATAAAGCGCATTACTGCTAAAGGCGCACTTTTTGCTGTTACAAGCGGCAGGAGTTATGATGAACTAAAAGCGCTTTTCTCCTCCCTTTCACAAGACGTGATTTTTATTTGTCTTGACGGCGCACTCGCAATTTACCGCGACTGCGTCATATACAAAAACCGCCTTTGCAAAATAGAAGCGGGCAGACTTATATCCCTCTCCCCCCGCGCCACCGTTTTTGGCAGAACCAAAACACTAAACTTTGATGAAAACACCAACAGCGTACTCAGAACACAGATGTTAAACACCCTTGGGAGTGAAGTTTTCAAGGTTGCTACACTTGATTCGCCCAAAAAGAGCGAGATTGCACGTATTTGTTACAACCGCGACGGCATTTGTGAATACGTCAATCACAGCGCAGACAAAGGCGCGGCGGCAAAAGCCGTTTGCAACAAGTTTTGCATAAACCCCGAAAATGCCATAGCACTCGGCGACGGAGAAAACGATATCGCACTGCTTTCGGCGGTAGGCACTGCTTATAAAATGGCAGACTGTCACGAAAGTTTACACGACATCCCCGCTAAAACGGTAGAAGACGTTTTGGAATTTTTGAAGAAAATATAAAAAACGGATGCTTATGCATCCGTTTTATTTTTTTTGGGTATTTTGATTTCTGAAAACAGGGCGGAAAAAAGCACCAAAACAGCGCCGACCACCGCAAACAGCGTGGCTTTTTCTCTCAACACAAACCAAGATATAAAAAGCGCTGTTACAGGGTCTATGTAACTTAAAATTGCACTGGTGCTGACGTTGATTTCGCCAATTGCGCCGAAGTAAAACAAATATGTAATACCCGTATGCACTATTCCGACAACTAAAAGCAGTAATATGGTTTTGGGATTTATAGATATTTGTTGCTTTTCTACGGTCAGCAAACAGTAAACCGTCATAACCACAGCCGAAACACCAAGTTGTACTATAGTTTTATCATAGGGTGAAATATCGGTAATTTTTTTATTTAGCAGAACAACCGTTGCGTAAAGGGCGGCGGCAGATATTCCAAAAAGCACACCCGTTATCTCACTTTGCGGGATTTTACCGTTTGGCAAAAAGCCCGAAACACCAGCCATGCCTAAAAGTGCAAGCAGTGCGCAAACGCCTTTTTTAACCGTCATTTTTTCGCGGTATAGCGGCACCGAAATTAAAATTGCCGCAATGGGAGCCAGATAATAACAAAGCGTTGCGGTTGCCACGCTTGTAAATCTGTACGCCTCAAAAAGCAGCGCCCAATTAAAGCCAAGCGCTATGCCTGACGGCAAAAGCCAAACGGCATTTTTCTTTATTGCGGTTTTATCAAGCGGCGTTTTTTTCGCTTTGGTCACCGCCAAAAGAAAAAGCATACCCAGCACACCGCGGGATAGCGCAATCACGCTTGACGGAAGCGGTATATACCGCACAAAAAGCCCTATTGTACCAAACAGCAACATTGCCGTAATTAATCGAAATTTAGCGTTTTTTAACACAGTTTTTGCTCCTTAAACTAATATAAACAGATTATACTAAAAGCACACTTATCAGTCAAGTGTGCTTTTCTCTTTCGGAGGGGCTACGGTTTCGCGTAAAATGAGTTCGCTTTTGAAGGTTACTCGGTCTTTGTTTCGGTAGTACCTGTTTTCCTGTTTTTTGAGCATTCTCTCCCACGCGAGTGCACAGATTTTTTTGATATCAACGCCCATTGTAGAAAGCGGTGTTTGTGCATATTCCGAAAGGATTGTGTTGTCCGCACCGATAACCGAAAAGTCGTCGGGCACCGAAAAACCGTGTTTTTGCAGTTCTCGTATGGCGCCAAAGGCAATCTCGTCATAGGCACAAACAAAAGCGGTACACTTTATATTGTTTTTTAAAAAATATTGCACACCGTCTTCTCCGGCTTTTTGAAAACGTTCTTCGCTTGTAAAGACAAGCGGGTCATCGTATGAAAGTTTTGCCGCAGCACAGAAAACCTTTTTTCGCCCCGTTGTAAGTCGTTCTCCAATAAAGGCAATTTTTTCGTGCCCCAGTTTTTTAAGTTGTAAAACCGCATCTTTAAGCGGTGCGTAAACGTCAACGTTTATCGCATCATACGTGGTTTCAAAATTGGTTAAAAGCGCGACAACGGGGGTGTCTTCCCGGTTGCTAATCGGCTGACGCAAATGGACGATAAATAAACCGTCAACCTTTATATAAGAAAGATAATAATCTATCAGTTCCTTTTGCTTTTTGTTATCAAAATCATCGGCAGATATTACCGCCAATGCGCCACTTTCGGATATATGTTTTTGCAGTTCGGTTATATAGCCGCTATAATATCCGCTGCTCGTTTCGGGACAGATTATTCCATAAACCTTTTTGCCGAATTTATCTTTTGAAAATCGAGTGTAACAGCCATTTTTCTTGGCATTTTCAAAAATCTTCTGCCGCGTTTTCTCGCCAACGTCCTTTGCGCCGCTAAACGCTTTTGAAACGGTTGACGGCGAAACGTCGCAAAGTTTTGCAAGTTCTCTTACGGTCATAAAAACGCCCCCTTTTCTTCATTATACGGCAAAAAACAAAAAAATCAAGCATTTACGAAACAGTTTCGTTGGCTTTGCTATTGAAAATAAAAAACTGCTATGCTATCATTCGTTGGGTGATAAAAATGAAACTAAAAAACAGGTATAATTTAAGCCAAAATATGTATATCGTACAGGCGGGTTTTGAATATCTCGTGACTATACTCGTCACGGGTTCTTTTTTGGCAACTATCACAAAACACCTCGGCATATCGGATAGCCTTACGGGAATAATCGCTTCCTTTGTTTCGCTCGGCAGCACCTTCCAACTTTTATCGCTTTTGCTCCGAAAGCGCCGTTATAAACCGCTTGTCGTAACCTTGACCGTTGTAAACCAACTTCTTTTTATGCTGCTTTATATAGTACCGCTGATTTCGGGCTCGAAAACCTTAAAAACCAGTTTATTTGTGTTTTTAATTTTCTCGGCTTACACCATTTTTTATTTGATTGCGCCAAAGAAAACAAACATACTTATGTCGGCGGTTCCAGACGAACAGCGCGGTATATTCACCGCAGACAAAGAGATTGTCTCTCTCCTTGCGGGAATGATTTTCTCCTTTTCAATGGGCGCCGTTTTCGACCATTTTGTAGCCCTTGGCAAACTTCGCACAGCCTTCATTCTTGCGGCATGTGTCATGTGTGTTTTATCGGCAATACAAATCACCTCATTAGTGCTTGTTAAAGAAGACGTTGCAACCGCAAAATCAGAAAAGAAAGCCTTTTCCCTGCAAACACTTTTTCGTGATAAAAACATTCTTTGCATAATGGTTTTGTTTTCGTTTTACTACATAATCACCCACAGCGCTTCGCCGTTTTTCTCTACCTATATGTTGGGAGAGCTTGGACTCAACTTAAAAACCATCTCTTTTTTAACAATTTTAGGTAGTTTTTCACGCGTTTTGATTTCTCGCTTTTGGGGGCACTATGCCGATAGAAAATCTTTTGCTTCTATGTTTGAAAAATGTCTTATTCTTATGGGAATTGCATTTTTGTTTGCGGCATTTGCAACTCCTCAAAACGGAAAAATATTTTTTGCGCTTTACTATATTTTCCACGGAGCCGCAATGGCGGGAACTAACAGCGCACTCATAAATTTAGTGTACGATTATTCCAAGGTTGAAACCCGTTCGCAGTCGCTTGCCATTTGTCAGGCTATACCGGGGCTTGTCGGTTTTATTGCAACCATTGCTTTCGGCGCACTCGTTTCAAGCGTTCAAGAAAACGGAAACCGATTTTTAGGGATGCCAATTTATGCACAACAGGTCGCATCGGTTATTACAGTACTTATAATTATCGCAACGATTATCTTTGTTCATACCGTTATAAAGAAAATGAAAAAGCAGGGTTAACCCCTGCTTTTTCTTATAAACATTTATTTTGGTTGGATTTTGCTTGTTTTCTCTGCGTTTCGGGTGTATTATATTCTTAACGGGGTGATACTATGAGAGAAAACATTTGCAAATATATAGACGCCCACCGCGACAATGAACTCGACGTTTCGTGGTTTGTGCTTGAGGCGGACGGCAACGGTTTGTACCAACCGCACAAACTTAACCGTCACCAATTGATTTTGGTATCTGAGGGAAGCGGTTTTTTCGATTTTGACAACACAAAAATTCCGTTTTCGGTCGGTTCATTGGTGTTTGGCTTTAAAGGCGAGACTTTTTTGCCCCAACCGGACGGCAGTTGCAAATATATGTATATCCGCTTTATAGGGCCGCGAGCCGACGAACTTTTTAAACGCTTCAATATAACCGCCGCCGCACGCGCATTTTCGGGATTTGACGGGCTCGTGCCGCTGTGGAGCGAAAGCCTCTCCCGTGCCGACGAACAGACCATCGACCTTGCCGCCGAGAGTATGCTTTTATACGCTTTTTCACGTCTTGCGGGCAACATAACAGAACACAATACCCTCATAAGCAAGATAATCGAAATATCCGAATCACACTTCACAGACCCAACCCTTTCGGTTACAACCATTGCAAACTCGCTTGGTTATAATCCAAAATACGTTTCACATGTTTTCAAAAAGAAGACGGGAGTCGGATATTCGGAATATCTTAAAACTCTGCGTATTAAATACGCCGTAACACTTTTTGACCACGGCATTGAATCGGTTAAGAACGTAGCGCTTCTTTCAGGATTTACCGACCCGTTATATTTTTCAACCCTTTTCAAAAAAAGTCTTGGCGTTTCGCCAAAGGAATATAGGAAGAAAGATAAAACGTAAAAAACACCGCGAAAGCGGTGTTTTTTAGTTTTTAAATGCAAAGAATTTTTGACCAAAATAGTTTATAAGCGTATAAAGTCCCATACCGAAAAGTTTTGCAATGCGTTCTATCCACAGCGACGAGAGATTTGTTGCCGATAGTATAAGTGTCGCAATAGGTTGCGCCACTGAATATGCAATTATATAGCAAACGGCTACGTTTATTATAAATTTAACGGCGGATTTTGTTGTTTTACCCTCGCTTTTGAAGGTAAATTTTTTATTAAGGAAAAAACTTATAACCGCGCCGACGGCATATGCTATAATCGTCGAAACCCAATATCCTGTTTTTTCAAGCAAAAACATTAAAACCGCCGACACAAGCGTGTTTATTCCGCCCACAATCAAAAAGAGAATAAACGATTTATCAAAAATTTTATTTATCTTCATCGTTGAGCACCGATTCTATAATAAACGTGGGACGCGCCTTGGCTTCAAGATAAATCTTGCCAACGTATTCACCCACAACGCCGAGCGATAGCATAATAAGTCCGCCTATGAGCCAAATAGAGCAAATGGTACTTGCCCAACCCGTAACGGTTGCACCGATTGCCCAACGCACAATGAAATAAATTATCATAATAACGCTGATAAAGGAAACGAGGAAACCGCCAAGCGTTATAAAACGAATGGGCTTGGAACTTAAAGAGGTTATTCCTTCAAGCGCAAAGGCAATCATCTTTTTGAGCGGATATTTGCTCTCTCCCGCTACACGTTCATCACGCCTATAATAAACGGTGTCGGTTTTATATCCAATCATTGGCACAATGCCACGCAAAAAAAGGTTAACCTCGCGATATTTTTCAAGGTCATATAACGCGCGTTTGGACATAAGGCGGTAATCGGCGTGGTTAAAGACCGTTTCTGCGCCCATAAAGCGCATAAATTTATAGAAAAACTCGGCTGTGAAACGCTTGAAAAAAGTATCCTTTTTGCGCTCGCTGCGAACACCGTAAACAATATCGCATCCGCCGTAGTATTTGTCAAGCATCTCGTCAACGGCGTTTATATCGTCCTGTAAATCTGCATCCATAGAAACCGTGACGTCGGCGCGTTCCTTTGCCACCATAAGCCCCGCTAAAAGCGCGTTTTGATGACCGCGGTTGCGGGAAAGATTGACGCCCGAGAAAACAGGGTTTTCTTTGTGTAGCGCACAAATTATCTCCCACGTTTTGTCGCGTGAACCATCGTTTACGAAAAGGACACGGCTTTTATTTGATACCTTTTTGTCGGCTATTAATTTTTGCATCTTTAATTTCAGGTGTTCTGCCGTTATGGGAAGCACCTCTTCTTCATTGTAACAGGGGACGACAATGTAAAGTGTATCTGCCATATTTATTCTCCTATTTCTTCTTTGATGAACGCCAAAACACCCGCAGCCCAACCGTGACACAGACTGTGGCGAAAACCCTTATAACAAAACGCGCCAAAATCACCGTGTATGTCACGCTCGTTCTTCTTAGGATGTCGGTCAATTCGGCTACTGTTTTCTGCCCACGCAATATCAAAATCCTCAAAAAAAGTGGTTGCGCCGCATTTTAGCATAGCACCGTAATATTCTTTCATCATATTGGTTGCCGCCGTCTTGTCAAAGGATGCAACAGCCTTTAGAATATAGTAACCCATAAAAGTGGACATTCCCTGTGCGCCGTTCTTTGTAAGACGGATTTTATCTTCTTCTGTCAATTCTGTGACAAAAAATTTGAGTGCCGTAACCTGTTTGCTGTGTTTCGGCATAATCGGTATTTTATAAAGTTTTGCAAGCATACTCTCTGCGACCGACGTGTCCATAGAAAACTCTTTCAAAAGTTCCACCGCTTTTTTGCCGCAAAGGATATTGATTGCGCGCACACCGTGGATTTCATCTTCTTGTCCGTGGGTGGGCCAATCAACAAAATATGACGGGTAATTCAGCGTTCCGTCCTCTAAAACACAGGAATCAAGTTGTTTCACAAGTTCCGACAAATAGGGCATTTGTTTGAGGGCAAAATCTTTAGCGCCTGTCTTTTCAAAATAATCTGCAACGATTATTATCCACCACATAGA
>JAFPBM010000013.1 GCA_017424125.1 Clostridia bacterium
GACCTCAAACCCAACCCGCTTTATGAAAGCAACGATTTGGCTCTTTTCAAAACCCATTATTACGGCGGTATCAAGAAATATCAGTGGACCGCAGTTCCGCTGTCACTGCATGGTGTTGTAGTAAAGGCTGACGGTAGTAAAGTAGACGTTCGTATCGGCGACGATGAAAAAGACCCCTGCTTCGTTGTAACAGATTTGCTTCCTCACCTTGCGGGCGAACAAAGCAAACGCACCTTGAGCGATGGCATCAGAGGTGAAGAACTTAATGTTCTTGTAGGTAGCCGTCCGTTTAAAGATGACGAGGAAAGTCAACTCGTTAAACTCAATATAATGAACATTCTCAACGAAAAATACGGCATTGTGGAAACCGATTTCCTCTCTGCCGAACTTGAGTGTGTGCCTTGCTATAACGCACGTGATATCGGTTTCGACCGTTCACTCATCGGCGCATACGGTCACGATGACCGCGTTTGTGCATACCCCGCGCTTCGTGCCGCAATGGATTTAGAAGTGCCTGAGCATACTGTTATCGTAATCCTTGCCGATAAAGAAGAAATCGGCTCCGACGGCAATACAGGTCTTAATTCCTCTTTCCTTAAGTACATCTTTATGGATTTGGCAGGAATGGAGGGCACCGACGGTTATAAGGCAATGCGCGCATCAAAGTGCCTCTCTGCCGACGTTAACGCCGCTTTCGACCCCACGTTCCCCGACGTTATGGAGGCTAATAACGCATCTTATATTAACGGCGGCGCCGTTATAACAAAATATACAGGTTCACGCGGTAAATACAGCACCAACGATGCATCGGCGGAGTACGTTGGCTTTATCCGCAAACTGCTTGACGATGCAGGCGTTGTATGGCAGGCGGGCGAGATGGGCAAGGTTGATGCAGGCGGCGGCGGTACCGTTGCAATGTACGTTGCAAATTTAGGACTCGACGTTGTAGACCTCGGTGTTCCTGTGCTTTCAATGCACGCACCGTTTGAAATTGTTTCAAAGTTTGACGTTTATATGACCTACCTTACCGTTTGCGCCTTCTCACGTTAACAAAATATGTTTCTTCCTCATAGTATATAGTGTTCCGTTTGGAACAAATATATAAAGAATAGGAAGAAAAATATGAACGGTTATAACGATAGAAATTGCGGTTGTTGCGGTATTTTTACAATTATCGCAATTGTTGCTGCGGCGCTTTTATTGGCGGTTGGAATCATTTTGGGCGCAGTATTTAGCGAGTTCTTCCTTGGCATAATCGCCCCCGTAGCGATTTTTGCTATTGTAGCGCTATTGCTACTCATAATCCTGCTTATTATAAGATATTGCAGAAACTGCACCTGTAGTTAACGAAAAAGTCTCCGAGTTTTCTCGGAGACTTTTTGAAAATATGTTTGATTTTTTTATAATATATGATATAATATATGTGGAAAGATATTTTTGTAAAAAGGGGGCGTATACCGTGAAAAGAATTTTGGCACTGCTTTTGGCGTTTGTGCTTTTGTTTTCCGTCTGCGCCTGTGATACGGGTGAGCCTGATTATAGCGATGGTGACGGCAACAGTGAACTCATATCGTTAGAAAACAAAAAAGTCTCCCGCGATGATATTGAATTTAACGTTGTATCCATTGAAGAAGAACGTGACAACAACCTTATAAAACGCTACAAAAGCGTATACGCGAAAGAGGATTTCACGGTAAAAATTGAAAAGGTAAAAGCCGCAAACGGCGCTTACGTGACAGATGAAGACACGGTGCCGCAGTACCCTGAAAAAACTGTATTACCACAGTATGATTTAGCCGCACTCAAAGCCGTTATGCTCGAAATTTATGCCGCAAAGGCAAAGGATGCTTTACCGCAAGACGCATTTGTAAGTGAACCTAAATTTGCGGTAAAAAGTTTCACGGGTAAACTTGTTGTAACGTATAACGTGTATTTTGAACCTACGGTTGATGAAATGGGCGTTACCTGTTATAAATCGGCAAAACGCGTTAAACTAACGGGCAACCTTTACACCTACGAGGTGGAGTAAATGAAAATAGCAAGTAAGATACTGTTTTATATAGCAATAGCGCTTTCATATTTAATGTGTATCGACGTTGCGTATAATTACGGCACTTTGTTGCATTGTCGCGAATGTAGCGCACCTGCGTACGTCGCTTTCTTTTCATTAATTCCATACGCGGCGGCAATCGCAATATGCCTTATAATTTCATTTATCTTAAAACGCAAAAGCAAATAAAAAGCACGACTTAAAGTCGTGCTTTTTTATTATCCCAATATTTTAAGTATGTACGTAGCAATGGTTTTTGTGAAACCAACAAGTTTATCAAGTTCAATAAACTCATTTGGTTGGTGTGCGCCGCCAACTTCGGAGAAATCGCGTCCTGCACCGAAACCGTACGCGCGGCTACTGCCGTGCTTCGAAATTACCGATAAATCCGAAAGGCATGAACCACAAACGTGCGGTGTCACACCTGCAGATTCGATAGACGATTCAACCATAAGTTTTACGTCTTCGCTGTCCGGCTCGCAGAAAACATAGTGGAAAAATCTCGTTGTCGGGGTGAATCCGTCGCCGATTACCTTAAGCGGTCTTAACTTCTCTGCGATAACCTTTTCAAGTTCGGCAAATTCTGTATATATTTCTTCTTTAGTCTTATCGGTGTAGAAAACAAAGTGGACTTCGCCTCTGCCCATATCCTGCCCGTTGTCACCCGTGCGGCAACCCATATAACGAAGTGAGGTTTCGGGGATTATGGTACCTTTATAAAAACGGTTGTTTTCAAGTTCACGCCTGCGGTTTTCTGCAAAAGTTTCCATACAGTCAATAACTGTGGAAATTGCCTTTGCGGCAACCTTTGCACTGTCGGCGGGGAAATCGGTATGAAAGTGGCATTTAACCTCTTGTCCGCCGGAACCACAATGCCAAATTTGTCCGTAGCGTCCATCCATACTTACAATGCGTTTAGTGGGATATTTCATAACTGCCGCCATTGCGCCGTGGCTTCCGCCATACTCTTCGTCACAATATGCTGCAAAAAGCAAGTTCTTTTTAGGTTTAAATCCTTGCTCTTTAAGTAGTTTTATAATAAACATAATGGTGGCAAGGGCGTACTTATCGTCACAAGCGCCGCGTCCGTAAAGTTTGCCGTCCTCAATTTTGCCCGAAAGCGGGTCGCCGTCCCAGTTTTGCGGGTCGCCAATCATAACGGTGTCGGTGTGCGCCATAAGCATAAGCTCGTTTTCGTCTTCTTCGCCTTGCCATTTTGCTACGACGTTATATCTGTTTTCAAGCGAACGGCCGGGAAGATAATCGGGATGGTCCTTGAACCCGTCTAAAGAAAGCGGGGAATAAAGGTCGCTTTCGAGTCCCAAATCTTTACAAAGAACGTCTATGTACTTTGCAATTTCTTCTTCGTTTCCGTAACTGCCAAAACTTTCAGAATTGATTTTAACAAGGTCGGAAAGCAGAGAAAAAAGTTCGTCTTTTCGCTCTTCAATTAAATTTAATATTCTTTGTTGCATAGTAATATCTCGTGTTATTCGGGTTTTGTTTCCAACTTGAGCGGGAAGTCGCCAAGTTTATTAACCTTAAAACCGTTCTTTTTATATTCTTCGTAATCAAATTCTTCAAGTTCGTCAATTGCAAGTTTATGGAACTCGTAAAAATTATGCCACCATTCATAACCGCTGCCAAGTTCTGCGTTTAGATAAGCGTCGGCAATATCGCAACCCATAGCGGGTGCAACGTAGAATGCGCCCATTGCAAGAACGTTAACGCCGTTGCCCGTAATAGCGCGAAGTGCGGCGGGAACGCTTTCAACAACGCCTGCGTGAACGTGTGGACATTTACTTGCAGCAATGTGTATTCCCATTCCCGTACCGCAGAAAAGTAATGCGCGTTCAAATTAGCCTTCAGAAATTGTGGCACCAACGCGCAAACCGACGCGGTGGAACATAAGGTCGGTATCGTTGGGGTCGCTGTCTGCCTTAACACCGAGGTCGGTTATTTCCCAACCCTTTGCTTTGAGGTGGGCAACAACCGCCTCTTTTAGCGGGAAACCCGCAAAATCCGCACCAACAACCAGTTTTTTATCCTTAACAGTTTTCATAAAAAACATCTCCCTTTTATCAAATGTGATGTGTTTTTATATTAGCATAGTTTTATGGTGCCGTCAGTAAAATGTAATTATCATACAATGCTATATATTAAAATGTATTAAAAAACAATAAAACATATTGAAATGCATCAAAAACAACAAAAAACAGTTGCTAAGTGCAAAAAGTTATGTTAGAATACACTATGTAATAAAGTGTGTAATTATACTTATTAATATTTTTAGGTAGGAGTGTAAGATATGAAAAAAATTATAGCATTATTCCTAAGCATTTTGATGATTGCATCAATGACCGCCCTTACCGCCTCGGCAGCGGGAGAAGTCGAAGTAAAACTCGTAGCAGACACAGAGGTCGGCGCAGTAGCAGGTTCGACCTATAGCGTAACACTTGAAATTGCAGACGCCACCGTAGGCGGCGTACAAGGTACCGTTAAGTACGATAAAGCAAAGTTCGACTTTGTGGATATCACAATGGTAAAATCGGTAGCCGATGCAAACCATATTGAAGGAAAAGCAGAAGATGCTTTCAAGGTTAACAAAGAAGCAGGAACAATAGATTATATTCTTCTTTGTGACAGACAAAATAAAAACCTCGCCACCTTTAACTTTACAGTATTGGCAGATAAAGTAGGTACTGCAGATTTCACTGTAACAGGTGTAAAGGTAGCAAATTTCGAAGGTACTGCAGAAAAGGCAAATAAACCTGTAGATGCAAACGGAGTAAAGGTTAGCCCCGTTGCCATTACAATGGATAGCACAAGCGTAAGAACAAATCTTACTTATGATATCCGTTTCAAAACAGTAATTGATGAAA
>JAFPBM010000088.1 GCA_017424125.1 Clostridia bacterium
GCCATCTTCTAAATCGAGATTGTTAAGGCTTGTTACCCTGAAATGCTCACAAATGAGCGACAGTGACGATACGGGGTCAAAGTCACCTTTTTCTAAAACGTTCACCATTATTTTGAGTTGGTTTTCAAGATAGTCACCCAAAGTTTTATGGTTTTTTATATCTTCGGAAAGTAAAATTTCACTCGGCGAAAAGCGTCCGATTTCATCACATACGCGCTGCTCTAAATTGCTTCCCGAAATTTTGGTCACGTTCATCTGACCTGTTGAAATATCCGAAAAGCAAAGACCGACAGAGCCGCTATCAAAACATACCGAACAGAGGAAGTTGTTTTTGCCTTCCTCTAACATACTGTCTTCGGTGACGGTGCCCGGTGTTACTATACGGACAATGCCACGTTTGACTATTCCCTTTGTTTTAGCGGGGTCTTCCATTTGTTCGCAAATGGCAACCTTATAACCCTTTTCAACAAGACGCGCAATATATCCTTCGCAACTGTGGTAAGGCACGCCGCACATCGGTGCGCGTTCTTCTAATCCGCAATCTCTACCCGTTAAAACGATATCGAGTTCTTCGGATACAAGACGCGCATCGTCAAAAAACATCTCATAAAAATCGCCTAATCGGAAAAAGAGTATTGTGTCCTTATTTTTCTCCTTGATTTCAAGGTATTGGCGCATCATTGGTGATAACTCTGCCAAAGTTTTCACTTCCCTTTAATTTTTGTTTTTAGTGGCAACCACCACAAGCAGAACAGTCGCCGCCGCAAGAAGCGGTGGGGTCAACTGTATCGGGGTCTTGTCCGTTTACAGACATTGTGATTATGGTGTTAACAGAGTTCACAAGTTCGTCGAGGGCTGTTTTTGCCTCGTTGAATTTTGTCATGCTTTCGGTGCTCATGATTTCGCCGTAAAGGGTGCGAAGTTTTTCGTTATATTCTCTTACACGCTCATCGTTGCGCTCTTCTGCCGAAAGTTCGCGCTCAAGCGACATACGAACAAGATTAAATTCACCAATCTGCTGCTGTAGTTTTTCATCATCGTCATTAACCTTTTTTGCGGCATTGTATGCGGCATATCTTTCGTCTGCCTGAATTGCCTTTCCTAATTCTCTTGCAAGTGTAATTACGTCCATTTTAATTTTCTCCTTTTATATTATCGTGCCTTTGAGCACGTTTGTTAACTCGGTTACCTTAACATCAAGGTATTTTCCGTAAAGGGTATTGTCACCCTTAAACTCTATGACCATATTGCTATCGGTTCTGCCCGCCATAAAGCCGTCTTCCCTTCCCTCGCCCTCACACAGAACGCGGAACGTTTTGCCGATAACGTCTTTATAGTTTTCTTTGGAAATTTTTTCCTGTACCAAAAGCAGTTCCTTAAACCATTTACCCTTTTCTTCGCGCGATACGGGGTCATCCATTATAGCGGCAGGTGTACCGTCGCGCTTGGAATAGATAAAGGTGAAAAGCGATGTGAAACGCACCTTTTTAAGCATCCTAAGCGTCTCGCAAAAATCTTCATACGTTTCGCCGGGGAAGCCTACTATGATATCGCTTGATAGTGAAATATCAGGCATTTTTTTACGCGCATACTCAATTAAATGATAATACTTTTCGGTATCATAGTGGCGGTTCATAAGTTTTAAAATCCTATCGCTCCCGCTTTGCATAGGCAAATGCAGATTATGACAGACCTTTTCGCACTCAGCCATTGTGTCAAGCAGTTCTTCGGTGCAGTCTTTGGGGTGCGACGTCATAAAGCGGATTTTAAAATCACCCTCAATATCGTTAATCATTCTAAGCAGTTTTGCAAAGTTCACACCGTGCGCTTCGCCCTTGCCGTAGGAATTGACGTTTTGACCTAAAAGCGTAATCTCACGAAATCCCTCTGCCACCATTTCTTTGACTTCTTTAATAATCTCCGAAGGTTCGCGGGAGTGTTCGCGTCCGCGGACATACGGCACTATACAGTATGTGCAGAAATTGTTGCAACCGTGCATTATAGGCAACCAACCCTTTAGGTCGCCATCGCGGTGGATTGGAATATCCTCTATAACTTCGCTTTCTTGTTCACTTATCTCAAAAACGCGTTTTTTGTCGAATATTGTTTTATACACAAACTCGGGCAAACGGTGGCGCGCGTGTGTACCGAAGACGATATCAACGTATGGATAACTTTTCTTTATACGCTCACACACAGCCGCCTGTTGCACCATACAACCGCATATTGCAATTATCATATCGGGGTTGCGGCGTTTATTGTGCTTCAAAGCACCCAAATTTCCATACACCCTTGCCTCTGCGTGTTCGCGGACGGCACAGGTATTGAAAAGCACAAAATCGGCTTCATCCGTATCATCGCACAGCGCATAACCCATTGAAACAAGCATACCTTTTATGTGTTCGCTATCGCTTACGTTTTGTTGGCAACCGTAGGTTTCGACACAGGCTTTAGGTTGTGTTTTTTTATTGGTTTTTATATATTCAAGAACACGCGAAAGATAAACTTGCTGTTCCTCCATATTTTGAAAACTGTTGTTTTTTATTTCCTTCAAGGCACATTCTCCCTAAATAACATATATATATTCAATTTATTATACTATAAAAGGTACACTTGTTCAAGCACAAAAAACACAAAGGGAAAATATTTTCCCTTTGTGTTTATGGTAGTGCAATATATTGTTTTGCTACGTAGCCTTCCACGCCGTTATAATTTACTGTATACCATTCTTCAAGTTCGCCGTAAACCGCTACGGTGGCGCCGTTTGGTATGGATAAAAGCACACTCGAATACGTATCGGGTGCAGAACGCAGATTAAGCCCCGCGCCCGACGGTGTTACTACCGTTCCGTAACGTACGGGAGTAGGCTCTACAAACGGAATTCCAAAATATTCCGTCAGCGCCAACACGGTATAGCGGGCGATTAAATTTATGTTATTCCTTATCCAAGCAGCGTCCTCTGCATTATCGTGAAAAGCATATTCTATCAGCACCGCCGGGGCGCGTGTTCGCGCAACTTCGCCGAGCGACGTAGTTGCAACAGTGCGGACGTTTTGCGGATTAAAATATATAAGCCGCATATTGTTGGCAATTATTTCGGCGGCGCGACGGCTTTGTTCACTATAAGGGTAATAATAAACTTCTACCCCCTGCGCCGTACCCGAAAACTGCCCAGCCCCCGCGTTTGAATGAAGCGCTAAATGCAAATCATAATTACCCTCATTTGATTGACGT
The DNA here is from genome assembly GCA_017424125.1 of Clostridia bacterium. GTDB lineage: Bacteria > Bacillota > Clostridia > Oscillospirales > Acutalibacteraceae > SIG589. The sequence continues at coordinate 3,235 of JAFPBM010000088.1, forward strand.
ATTGACGATGCCGCGGTCATATCTTTGCTGTTTCTGACGTAGTTTATGCCCGATGCGTCCAAGTACGGTATCATTGCATCGGCTACTAAATTCATATAATATTCTTCGCTTTGAGTATCCCCCACGTAGAGATTATATTCCTGTGTTGACGGACTTAAATATATTGTCGGCATATAAAAACCCCCTCGCTCAAACTTATGCGAGAGGGGCTTTTTTTATTATTTGATTTTGGCGTTATCGTAGATAAAGTTTTGTACCTTTTCGTAGATTATGGTAAACTCCATCTGCTCTTCGGGCATTTGTTCCTTAACGGCCGAAACCTCCATAGAATATTCTTTGGCAAGTTTTTCGTATTCTTTTGTCATCTCGTCCTTTGTTGCCGTAAGATTTTCTTCACGTGCTATATAGTAAACGACGAGATAGTAAACCATCGTATCCTCGTAGTTTGCTCTTATCTGCTCACGAAAAGCCTTTTCGTCCATACTGTAATTTTTAAGATAGTCCTCAAAAGTATAGCCCATTGACTGTGCATAGCTCTTGTAATACTCCACGTCGTTTTCTACGTAGTAATCAAGTTCTTTTTCGGGTTGTTTGATAACCTTTGAATCTTTTGCTATTCGTTCAACAAGTTCGGTCTTTATGCAGTTTTTCAGCACTTCGGCATTATATTCCATCAAAATATCGTAGCCGAGTTGTTTTGCAATATCGTCTGTGAGTTCGGGGTAGCGTGTGCGTGTTACGTACTCAATTTCTACCGTAAATTCAACGTCTTTTCCCGCGTAATCTTTCTGATGATAGTCGTCGGGGAATTTAAGGTTAAGCACCTTTGTGCTACCGATTTTAGCACCGATAAGTCCTGATTCAAATCCGTCAATATAACTATTAGAACCTATAACAAGGTCTGCACCCTCGTCACCTGTCGAGCCGCCCTCAAACGCTACACCGTCAATTTTACCCACGTACTTAATGTGGGCGTTATCACCCTTTTCAACGGTGCCCGACGCTACTTCTACCTCTTCACCGAGGCTTAACGAATCAAGATTGCTTTTGTTTGCCGCAGAGACGGCGTCAACAATTTTTTCATCCGATTTTGAGATTTCTATTCCCTCATATTTAGCAATATCTATATACTTGCCAAGGTCTTTGTAATCAAAAAGTTTCCTGCTCTCATTATCCTTTTCACCGCAAGCGGTCAAGGAAAATAAAAGCATAAGCGCAAGAATTAGAGCGATAAGTTTTTTCATTTTATTTTTTCCTTTTTATTCGGCATAAAAATGTGATTCTACCGCGGCACACAAATAGTGGTAAACGGGCAGATGCAATTCCTGTATTTTATAGGTTTCGGTTTCGGGCACACGGATGCAAATATCGGCAACCGATTTGAGTTTTCCTCCCGTCGCACCCGTAAGTGCGATTACCGTAAGACCAAGTCCTTTTGCGACCTTTGCCGCAGCAAAAACGTTTTTAGAATTGCCCGACGTGCTCATTCCCATAAAGATATCGCCCTTGCGTCCCATTGCTAAAACCGACTGTGCATAAATGAGTTCAGGGTCGACGTCGTTACAAAAAGCAGAATTAAGTGCCGTTATAGACGGAAGTGCTACCGCGGGAAGTGCGTCTTGCAATTTGCAGAGCGTATCGTCATCGAGCATATCGCAATTCGCCTTCATTTCGGCTTTTTTTGCGCTTGATAGCGGTCTTTTTTTAAGAAAGCCTTTCATAAGTTCGCCAACGATATGGTCACAGTCGGCGCAACTGCCGCCGTTACCCGCAAGCAAAAGTTGTCCGCCGTTTTCGTACATTTTGATAAGTGCCGCCGCAGCGTTTTCCAAATCCTCTTTACAATTAGCAAGAGCGGGATATCTTTTTATAAGTTCGTTTAACATATTACACCTCATATAAGTGCCGTTGCAATAGCGGCATAATCACCAATATTTTCTGAAAGTTCCGCGGGCACAACCTCGCACACGTTTGCAGAGATTGAAAGTGCTTCCCTTTCAATTACGCGCTTTGCGCTTTCCCACAGAAGACTATGGCTACGGGCAAATACGCTGCCGATTACTATAACCTCGGGGTTAAGTAAATCGATAACTATTGAAAGACCGCGACCTAAATATTCACCACAAGTGGCATAAACTGCGATTGCGGTTTCGTCACCTGCATTCGCGGCATCGGCAATGGTTTTCGCCGTTACGTCAGCCTGTGTATAGCCTTTTTTGAAATATGCGGGATAAACGCCACTTTGCGCCTTTTCAAGCGCCATAGTATAACCGAGTTGGGCAATGCCGCCTCCGCTGCAAAAGCCC
>JAFPBM010000089.1 GCA_017424125.1 Clostridia bacterium
CTCGGTTTTTCAAGTTATAGCCATTTTCAAAAAATCTTCAAAAAGCGTTTTTCAGTTTCCCCGTCAAATTTAAGAAAAGGAAACAAAAAGACAACGGTTTAAAACTAAACCGTTGTCTTTTTTGATTACTTATCAACATAAAAAGCGATACCGCCTTTGGCGTTGAGTTTAAGGGGATTTGCATTGTCATAAATATCGTTAGTCAAAAAGTTGCGCAGAATAACGTCTTTTGGAACGTACGGTTTGAACTCTACATCTTGCTTCGGGAAAAATGATAAAATGCGGTTGTCGACATATACGGTACATCCAACCGGTGCATAGCAATGCACCCCTGCTATCTCTACAATTTCACGAAGTTCTGTGGCAGTTAAGTTGTAAGTCGCCGAAACAATATCACCGTTTTGAGCCAAAGCCACCTTAATAGCCCCATCTTCATCAGTGACAATCGGGGTCACACTATCGGCAGGCTCAACGCGGTATTCGGGCATTTTTTCACCGCCTGCGTTTTTAAGTCCAACACCCATATCAGCACCGCATCGACCAACCGACATTACGCGGGCTTTAGGCGCGACCTTATGCAGATGCTCAACATAATCTCCATCAAGACGGCACGAATGAAGCAATACCGCAAGACGAATATTTGACATATCTATTCGGTCAATATCGTAAGAGAAAATAAGGTCTATGGGTACACCCGTCAATTGAAGTTCTCTTAAAAGATTTTCACCCGGACGAACAGTATCGGGGTGAGCGTAAAGCAGACTTTCCTCGTCAATAATAACGGCAATTTCGGCAACGCTCCTGTGTGTTTTTTTACGTATTTTTGAGGAATTATCAACAAGTAAAGAAACATAATCCATTAAGGTGTCGTCATTATACCAACCACCGCCAAGGTCCATAAACCAAAAGCCTGAATCGTGAGAAATGTTTTTACAAAGTTCTCTTAACAACACCGCATAGGTTTCCTCTATGCACGATGCCGCAGCCTGCGACGATTCATTGGAAAGATGAGTGCGGTTATCACATTCGTCAAGCCATAATTTCCGTTTATTAACCGAAACAGAGGGTGCCATTACACCGCCCGGCTCTCCCGGTCCGCAACGGCAATAGGATTTTGGCGCGGCAAAAAAGTCCACATAAGGACTGTCAAGCAGTCTTTTCCAGCCAAGATGCCCCGTATACGGCGTGCGCGCCATATGGATAACGTACCCATAAAAAGCACCAACCGGTTTGTCCCCTGCCGTTTCCTTGATGACTTTGCCAAACGTTTCAAGCGCGTCAACGTTAATCTCGCTCATAAATCTGTCGTAGTCGATACACCATCTGTCTTTTCCGTCGTCACGATAGAAATCATCAGCGGTAAAATGAGCCTTTTCACGAAGATGAGGAGGCGGCACAATATCCCCGTCAAGCGAAGACAGTCCCCAAGCCTTTAACATAGCCTCTTCGGTGCCGTATTTGTTTAATGCGTAATTATAAAAATGGCGCTGATGGGAAATGCCGTAATCTCCCCACATTGACAAGGTTTGACGTCCCCAAAGCATTGATTCACCACAAGCACCGTAAGCAATATGGTAGGCCAGAATACGGTCGCCGTAAGGTGAGTTTTCGATATGAATAAGCAATCGTCTTAAAGCCTCGCCGGCGTCATCCAACCATTTTTTAGAGGAAAAACTTTGGCGGGAAATAAGGCTTCCTACGTTAGGTCTTGGGTCTTGCCAACCGTTAGAATTATAGTAACCTTGAGGCGAACTATATCCGAGGTAATCCTGCTTTAATGTGCCTACAAGGGCGCGAATTTCCTCTTTATCGCGCGGACCGTCGTGAAAAACGGTCAATTCCTCAGGATTTTCGCGACACCAATCCACAGGTGCATTAAGAGTAATGCGCGGTATAAAATAATCCGCACCACCCTCTTCAAATACCTTTTCCAACAAACTGTCGCAAAGGTTAAAGTCGTACTTATCTACGCCTACCCAACCCACTCGCAAAACGGCAGTATGTATTTTTACGCCCGCTTTGGTAAAAGACGCATGGGTTTGGGCCTCGGACATAGACGGGTTGAAAACTATCAGCGAGCCGTCATCGTGGTACAACGGCGGGTCATACGAAAATCCAAGTCGCGACCAAAAAACAGGATTGTTTTTAAGTATCGACAGTGCCTTTTCCTTATTCATAATAAAAATTCCCCTCAACAGCGGCACAGATACAGTGATAAACTGCAATATGCAACTCCTGAACCTTAAAGGTTTCCTTTTCGGGAACTATTAATGCTATATCGCTTTCTAAATTCATTTTGCCGCCGTCACCACCGACAAGGCCTATTACTTTCATACCGATTTGCTTGGCTGTATGTGCTGCTGCGACAACGTTTTTAGAGTTGCCTGATGTTGTAATTCCTATTAAAATATCATTTGGCTTGCCCAACGCGTATACCTGCTGTGCAAACACTAAATTAGGGTCGACATCATTGCAAAACGCAGTAAAAAGAGCCGATGATTCGCAGAGAGAAATTGCGGGCAGACCTTTTTGAAGTTTTGATACAACCTCATCATTGCTGCCGGTTGGGCGATGCTTTAAAAAACCTTTCATTAACTCGCCCACAATATGTCCGCAGTCTGCCGCACTGCCTCCGTTACCACAAAGCAACAGTTTTCCTCCGCTTTTATAACAATCAACAATAACCTCTATTGCTTTCTCAACATCTTCCGATATTATATTTAACTGCGGATATCTTTCA
>JAFPBM010000090.1 GCA_017424125.1 Clostridia bacterium
CGCCGCAGTACTTCGTGCTTTGGGTGATACCAAACGTCCGATGATATATTTCTCTGTTTCGGGTATTGCCAACGTTATTATGAACATCTTTTTTGTCACCGTTTTCGATATGAACGTTGGCGGCGTTGCACTTGCAACGGGAATTTCCCAAGCAATTTCCGCTTTCCTTATTATACACGCACTTATGAAACGAAAAGATGCTTACGCATTTAGTTTCAAAAAACTGAAAGTCGACCCCGTTATGCTCAAAAAAATACTTCACATTGGTATTCCATCGGGCGTTCAAAGTTCGCTTTTCGCCTTTTCAAACGTTATTATACAGTCGTCGGTTAACTCCTTCGGTTCTGTATTTATGTCGGGTTACGCCGCGGCGGCAAACATTGACGGATTTTTGTACCAAACAGGTAACTCGTTTTATCAAACCTCACTCGTATTTTCAGGTCAAAACTACGGCGCTAAAAAGTTTTCGCGCATTAAGCGCACCTACATAACCTGTGCCTTTGCGGCAACGGTCACGGTCGCGTCGCTTGCCTTGCTTGTCAGACTTTTTGGCAGACAACTGCTTTCTATCTATATAAACGATTCCCCACAGGCAATAGAATACGGTCTTATGCGAATGTCTATTATGGCAACCATGTATTTTTTGTGTAGCGTAATGGAAGTTTCGGTTGGCGTTATCAGAGGAATGGGCGTTTCGATTGCGCCGCTTTTTATAACGGTTTTTGGTTCTTGTGTTTTAAGGGTTGCTTGGGTTTACACCATTTTCTCCGCTTTCCGCACACCCGAATGTTTAATTGTTTCGTATCCAATTTCTTGGATTATCACGATTATTGCACTTGCCATAGCGTTTGTTATTATTTATAAGAAAAAGAAAAAAGAATCACAAATAGAAGAAGCACCCGCTACGGCTTAGCGGGCGCTTTTCTTTTTAATTATTTTATTATAAATCAAAACACCCAAAAGACTGAAAATTCCCGTTACGGCATAAAGCAGTAATGCGGGTATGTAATTCTTTTCGCCCAAGAGGTGTCCGCCGACGGTTGAAGTTAACATTGAGGGTATGCGCGCAATTAAGGAAATCCATAAAAACGTGCCGAACTTTATATCGGTCAGCGCTACAAAATAGGTTAAAAGGTCTTTCGGTGTACCGGGTATAAAGAAGAGTGTGAAAATAAGCAAATCTCGCTTCTTTTCGGTGTTTATAAACTTAAGGTTTGTAATTTTTTCGCGCGGAACAAAAAGTTCTACCGCCCGCAGACCAAACCTCCGCACGACAAAGAAAACCATTACCGACGCGACCGCAACCCCCGCGTAACAAACAGCGGTGCCGAGCACTGCACCGAGTGCGTACCCCGCGCCCGATTCCAAAAGTTCTCCCGGTATTAAGGGTACGAAGACCTGTAACACCTGTAAAAGAAAAAGCACAAGAGCAGATGCCGCACCGAAAGAGCGTATATATTCTCTGAATTCGTCTTTTGAAAAAGAGGAAAGCCAATGCCATACAAAAAGCGTTAAAAGGAGCGCGAGAATAGTAACAAGTCCCGCCGAAAACAGCATAATTTTTTGGCGTGTTAAAATTTTTTTACCCATATAGCCCCTCCTTTTCGACTAATTATATCATCTTTCGTGTGCCTTTTCAAACAAAATATATGTTGTGTGAAAAATGGGTGCCTAGCGTACATATTGTATATTTTCCAAAATAATCCTCGATAAAAATCGCATTTTCCCTTGCACTTGAAACGCATATATATTATAATGTTAAATATAGATTATTTTCTCGTTCCGGAGGTTTGTTATGTTTAAAAAATTATTAGCATTTACACTTTGTTTGATTCTTATCTTTGCGGTTTGCGGTTGCAAAGAAAACGAAATCGTTATAAGTGATGACACAGAAAGCATAGTAGAGCAGGAAACGTTTTATAACGAACTTACGGGACTTCCGATTGAAGAAAGCAAAAAGGACGCCAAGCCCGTTGCGGTTATGGTAAACAACATTTCTCTTGCACAGGGCGTTCAAACGGGACTTAATAGCGTTGATGTTATTTATGAAACAATAGTTGAGGGTGGCATCACCCGTATGGTAACCGTTACAAAGGATGCGTCAAAACTCCCGCAACTCGGCACTGTCCGCTCGGCAAGATATGTATTTCTTGATTTAGCGCTCGGCCACAATGCAACCTATGTTCACGGCGGCTTTGACCCTGTGTATTTCAAAGCACACAGAGATGAACTTGGCGTTAAGACAATGGATATAAATGGTCCTCAAGCCAAATACGGTTTCCGCGAGAAGAACGGTCTTGCAAGTGAGCATACCCTTTACACAACGGGTGCAAAACTTGAAGAAGGCAGAAAAGCGATGGGAATTGATACCACCTACACACCGCAAAAATGGTTGACCTTTGCAGATACTGCAGCACCCATAACACCTGCAACACCCTGCACAAAACTTAACGTTTTCTTCTCGGGCACACAGAAAACAGGCTTTACTTACGATGCTGCTACGGGCAAATACATAAAGAGTTCCAACGGCAAGGAAAGAACCGACTATAAAACAGGTGAAAAGTTAGCCGTTAAAAACGTGTTCGTACTCTTTACTTCGGTTTCGGCTTATGCAGATAAATATCATATGAACATAGGCCTTGAGGGTGGCAACGGATACTATATCTCTAATGGCGGCGCAGAGGATATCAAGTGGTCAAAAGGCGGCGCAAAAGACCCGCTTAAAATCACAAAAGCAGACGGAAGCGAACTTACCGTTAACGCAGGTAACACCTATATCTGCATAACAGGTAAGAACGATATGGCAAAAACCACAATTTCTGCAGAATAATATTTAAAAATCCCCTTGCATAAAGGGGATTTTTTATGAGGGAATGATAATATGATTTATACTGTAACCTTTAATCCCGCGCTCGATTACGTAATGTATACGGGCACGCTTATAAACGGCAAAACCAACAGAAGCCGAGGCGAAGAACTTTATTTTGGCGGCAAAGGAATAAACGTTTCTTACGTGCTGTCACAACTCGGCGTTCCTACGACGGCGCTCGGCTTTGTGGCAGGATTTACGGGTGACGCACTCGAAGCCGCCGTTAAGGATTGGGGAATAAAGACAGATTTTGTTCACCTCGCAAACGGACTGACAAGAATAAACGTAAAACTTAAAGGCGAGTGTGAGACCGAAATAAATGCACAGGGTCCCGCTATTGATAAAGATGCGCTTGATGCGTTGTTTTTAAA